>DASXQM010000153.1:0-56608 GCA_036507195.1 Pyrinomonadaceae bacterium
GTATTGAGAAGCCTTTTCGAGTAGCAAGCGGGGGTTGTGTTCCCATTCATCCCAAAGTTCGGTATCCAGATCACGAAAGACGCCGGCGCCTTCGGCAGACCAACTCCACCAATAGTTCCAGGAGATCCGCTCAAGAGCTTGGAGGGGAGCTGGTAATGTCGGGGATTCAGCCAAGGTTGTTGTATATGGGTGTTCGATAGTTTCGATCATCGAGAATAACCAACGTAAACGCGTGTCAGCACTTTTGCACCGGCAGGCAAGAACGCCTGTCATGTGCGCTCAGGTTAAAAACAAAGCGGTTCTTATAACACAACTGGACCCTCAATCAGAACCGGAAGCAGTGGCGACCAGGTACTATGCTCAACGGGGCAAAACTTATCCTATTTGAATCTGTGATTCTCAAGAAACGCATCGGCATCGCGGCGTTGAAAGAAGATCAGGCGAACTTCCGTTAGAGTTTTATCATCTTCAAGGAATTCCATGACGGCTGCGGAGGAAATTGCCGCCGCCTCGGATGGTGGATAACCAAACACGCCGGTTGAAATTGCTGGGAACGTTATTGACGCTAAGGAGTGGCTGGCGGCCAGGTGCAACGAATTCTGATAGCAGGCAGCCAGCAGTTGTGCTTCATGCCCGTCATGCCGGCCATAGACCGGGCCAACGGTATGAATGACATATTGCGCGGGGAGATTGGCTGCTCTAGTGATCACCGCTTCGCCGGTAGGGAGTCCGTCCGGATACCTCGTTCGCCTGATTTCGCGGCACGCTTCAAGTATTGCTGGACCTCCGGCACCGTGGATGGCTCCGTCAACTCCACCGCCTCCCATCAATGTCGAGTTTGCTGCGTTAACGATCGCGTCAACGTTCTCGCGTGTGATGTCGCCGACTACTACAACCACACGTCCGCCCAGGAATGTTTGTTCTTGTTCTGCGTTCAAAGTTGATGGTGTGACTTTCTTGTGTGAAGCAACCCGAGGCCTGAATCCTAAACATTCTCATCGGCTGGAGGTTCGCTGTCAGAAAGCTCCTCGTCGCGGGGCTTGACGTTTATTTCGTCAAACATGTCCTGCCGTCGCAGTGCTTCGGCAACGCCTTTCGCCTTAAGCTCAGTCAAAGGATGCTCCGCGTCGGCGCTGGCGATCTCAAAAAGCCGATCGTCGAGCATTACTACACCGAGCGACCCAAGCTTTACACCGGCCGTAATTTGTATCTCATCCAGGTTGTGGATTTTGAAGTGTCCGTTTAGTTCGACCCAGTCTTCGATGAATGGATCACGAAGGGCATGTTCGGCTTCAGATTCCGAAAGATACGCCCCCTCGACGATGAGACAATATTCGCGCACGTCGCCCGCCAGTTGATTAAGTGTGAGCCGCCAGCGATACCTGGTGAGCCAGAGAGTAAGTTTGAACTACCATTTGCGAATCCGTCGAGCAGTTTACCACTATGACCTCACCGCCGTATCCCTTTTTTCGCGCCGGACCGGCCTGACTTTCTTTGCCAACTTTAGCACCGTGCTTCTTCCCAATCCAAGGAGAGAACATGTAAAGCAAACTGCTAGTTTGCGATGGTGGTTTCTAATGTATCTGAGAGCCGATTGTCATGATAGTCATCGCGAACTAACAATTTGGGTTGCAACCAAAAGAAAAACACCGCCGGGGAATTGCCCGCGGCGGCGTCTTTAGTCTGCGAAATGCTGTTACAGTCTTGGATTACGCTCTTATGAAGCCTCGTTAAGCGTTCGTCTCAAGCGATCGAAATAGGAATTGAAGGTGACGAAGCCGGTCGTTCCCTGAAAAAAGGCCTTCCCACCCGTGTCGTTGGCCAAACGATTAAGTGAATTTTGACCGTAGCTGGCAGCCAGCCGGCTTCGGCTCGTTAAGCCAACCGCAGGCGCATAGAACGCATAAACAGCAACGTTGCGATCGTTGGCGTGCTTGATCGCCCGCTCGAGATCGAGCGTATGAGCCGAACTCGTGACGTCGAATCCTCGAGAGGTGTCGAGTCCGTCAGAAATAAGCAGCACCGCATTCTTACCTTTCCAATCCGCGTTGAAGTTACTTAAAGCTTCGATCACTTCAACGTAAGGGTTGAACGCGGAGGCGGATGTGCTGGACAGCGGAATTCTCAACGAGCGCGCGGCCTTGTCCAAATCGCTCGTGAAGGGTTGTCTCACTTGTAGCGTTCCCGTCGTAATGTAGCCGACCAGCACGCGGGAACCGCTGGGAAGCGAGCGAACGAAATCACGCGTAACTCCGAGTTCATTACCGACTTGCGAGATAAGGTCATCCTGAACCAGGACGGCGAGGTTAAGCGGTTCCGAAACCTGTCCGGTGTTTTGAGTGTTTTTGCTTTTGTCAGTGACGTTAGTTGAGCCCACCGCAAAGGTCGTTGTCATGGCAGTTAGCGTCAGCACCAGCGCTGCCGCAAACGAAATAAATCTCCGGTAAAACATGGTTCTTTCTCCAGTTAACTATCCAAATTTGGCCACTGACTTCGATGCCAAATCCTCTGAAAAGGATGGCCTGACGCTCTCGTTCTCCGCCGGTTCAAAGGCGCTTTTGGCTTGGTTTTGGAGATATTGGCACAACGAAGTGGCGCCGGGCACGGCCTTGTCGGGCTAGCTTGCGTTTCACCTTGCCGCTCGGATAAATTACTTCGCACCGAACATGTAGTAGGACAGGTATTCCCTGTCTGTACCATATTCAAATCCGACAGACAGGATCGTCTGTCTTACTTAAGACTCGCTCTCTGAAAGGACTTATCTTTATGAAAGCCTACACTACGGAGTCTATTCGCAATCTTGCGGTCATCGGACATGGCGACGTAGGGAAGACGCAACTAATCAGTTCTCTTCTCTACGTCGCCGGAGCCACGCCGCGCTGGGGTAAAGTCGAAGAAGGCACCACTGTTACCGATCACGAAGAAGATTCTATTGCCCGCAAGATCACACTCAATACCGCACTCGCTCACTTAGAACATCGGGATACCAAAATAAATTTTATTGACACGCCCGGATACGCTGCATTTGTGGCCCACGCTCGACCCGCCTTGAAAGTGGCCGACTGCGCGCTGGTGGTGGTGGACGCCGTCAAGGGAGTTGAAGTCCAAACTGAAAAAACCTGGGCCTACGCGAATGAGTTTATCGTGCCGCGAATTATGGCAATTACAAAACTCGATAAGGAACATGCCGATTTTGGCGCCGCCGTAGAAAGCGCACAGAAGACTTTCGCCCGGTCCATCATTCCATTCACGCTGCCGATTGGAAAAGAGAAGGACTTCCGCGGAGTGGTCGACGTGGTTCACATGAAGGCCTATGAGTTAGGCGCTGACGGGCAAGCTAAGGAGATCGAGATACCCAGCGAGGGTCGGGAATATGTCGATAAGACGCGAGAGCGACTAGTGGAGTTGGTAGCAGAATCTGATGATGCCCTGTTGGAAAAATATTTCGAACAAGGGACGCTTGATGAGGCTGACATACTCCCCAACATTAACAAGGCTATTGCCAACAGCAAACTCTGTCCGGTGTTTGCGGTTTCCGGGGCAACGCTAGTTGGTCTGCGCGCGTTGCTGAACGCGATAGTCGATTATGCGCCCGATCCGGCGCATCACAATGCTGAATATGGTTTGCCGGTTGATGCTCGTCCGGATGCTGAAAAGATCGCGCGCAGGTATGACGATAGTGAACCGTTTTCCGCCTACTGTTTCCGCACGGTTGCCGATCCCTTCGCGGGCCGCATAAACGTGATGAAGGTCATCAGCGGTAAGTTGCAGACCGATGCGAATGTACTCAACTCTACTCGAGGCGCAATGGAACGTCTCGGTATGTTACATTCGATCCAGGGCAAGCAGCTCGACAAAGTTCCTGAGGCTCACGCCGGTGACATCGTCGCGTGTGTAAAGCTCAAAGAGACGCAGACTGGCGACACCCTCTGCGACAAACAAGCGCCCATAGTCTATGAACCCGTAGTCTATCCTGAAGCGGCGATTGCATTCGCAATTGAACCGAAGTCGCGACAGGATGAGGAAAAGATTAGCGTTGCGCTCCACAAGATCCTCGAAGAAGATCCCGCGATTCATTTCACGCGAGACGCGCAAACAAAGGAATTCCTGCTTTCCGGTTCCGGTCAACTTCACGTGGAGACCGTAGTGGAGAAGTTGAAGAAGCGCTATGGCGTAGAAGTGACTCTGCATCCACCCAAGGTTCCGTACAAAGAAACCATTACGCAACGCGCCGAGGTGCAGGGTCGTCACAAGAAACAGACCGGCGGCCGCGGTCAGTTTGGCGACTGCAAGGTGATCTTTGAGCCGTTGCCACGCGGCGGTGGCTTTGTTTTCGAAGACAAGATCTTTGGTGGCGCTGTGCCGCAACAGTTCCGGCCGGCAATCGAGAAGGGCATCATCGAGGCAGCCAAATCAGGCGCCATCGCCGGCTATCCGCTGGTGGATTTCAAAGTGCAATTGATTGACGGGTCGTATCACAACGTCGACTCTGATGAACATTCGTTTCGCGCCGCGGGCCGCAAGGCCTTTCGCGCGGCCATGGAGAAGGTCAGACCGTCGATACTCGAACCGATCATGGACGTGGAAATCAGCGCGCCCCAGGAACATAGCGGCGACATTATGGGCGATCTCAATTCGCGGCGCGGACGGGTGCAGGGCATGGAAACGAACGGCAAGAATCAGGTGATCAAAGCGCAAGTACCAATGTCGGAAATGCTGAACTATCAATCAACGCTGAATTCGATCACGGCGGCGCGCGGCTCGTTCCACATGCAGTTTTCACATTACGATCCAGTTCCTGGAAACCTCGCGCAAAAAGTCATCGACCAATCAAGAGCTGAAGGAAGAATTCGCGGCGGCGAAGAGGACGACTAATCCCCTTTGGAGGGCGGTGACCTGTCACCGCTTTGGTCGGCTGCGACCTGTCGCGGCCACGATTCGCTATGAACTGCGACCGGACTGCGGCGACAGGTCGCCGAAGGCCAAAGCGGTGACAGGTCACCGCACTCCAAATTAAAGCGGACCGCCAGATCCCATCTGACGGCCCGCACCTTCCTGAGTTGAAGCTGATTTCCTTCTGGATGACTCAGAACTGCCGTAATACTCAGTCGTTCTCCTTTTGCGACTGCGCAGGCTCGCTCGCGAAGGTGTAAACCAGCAGGCCCTGAACTTTCACCGCCTGGCCGGACATTTTCGTCGGAGTAAACTTCGCGTTACGAGCGGCGGCCACTGATGCCGCTTGCAACAGTGGATGTCCAGACACCGCCCTTGCCGCAACCACATTACCTTCTTCATCGATAGTGACCTCGACCGTAACGTTGCCGCTGGCATGAGCCGCTCTCGCAATCGGCGGATATGGTGGAACTGGCAAACTGGTCGCCCTTCCATTCAGCACACCCCCAGTGATCGCGCCGGTGGGACGATAAGTGGCAGTAGTGCCGATGCCGATAGATCCGCCCAGGCTATCTGCTGCCATCGCAGGCCCCGATTTGAAAGTGTAATCCGCCGGAACTTCGAACAATGATTTTGCAGGTTCGCTGCGATCGATGTTCGTCAGTCGGTAACTGGATTCACCCATCCGTGGATCGCTGTGACGAGTCATTATTACGGTCTGTAGCTCTGAAGAATACCAGCGCTCGTTGACGATCTCGATTGGGCGCTCATTCCCGATCTCACCGGCGGGAATCGTCACAGTACTGCGCGTGCCTTCGGCCTCAACTCCCTCAACATTCTGCTTCCCGAGGGATTCAGACTTCGCCACTTCATTGCGCCAGCCCCATATGAACTGGGTGTCTGGAGCTGCCTTAAATCCGAACTCGGCCCGCCCCATTTCACCGCGCTCGATTTCAACCCGCCCGCTTTCAGTCCGCCCCCTTTCAACTCGATCAGGCGGCGGCGCCTCGATTACAGCACCACCCTTTTCTTCGCCAGGAGCCGAAGTCTTGAACTGAAACCTGAAATTCATTGGCGGCATCTTCCGAGCAACATGCGTGCGAGGATCCAGCGTATAGCTCGTGCCAGCGACGGGATCGTTGATGAAGATTATCTGCGGCGCCTCGGCACCGTTTGCAAACGCACCGACAGCTCTGAGCGTTTGCTCGCGTCGCGTACGACCCTCACTATCACGATAGATCGCGGCCGTCGACTTATTGACGATACGGTTTCCATCGCTCAAGGTTTGCGTGCTTTCGGTTACCGCTTGCGCAGAATAAGGAGCGCCTTTCACAACCTTCCCACCAAAGCTCATTTCCGTGGCGAGAAACACAAAATCACCCGGGAATCCTGGCGGCGGCATTCCTTCGGGGCCCTGCATCTCCCGCTCCATTTCAAAACGTACGTCGCGATCGGGTGCCGGCTGTCTTTCCTTAAGCCTTTCACGCTCACTGGCCGCGCGATCAGCGGCAGACTGTTTTTGTTGTGCGAAAGACAAGGTGGCGCTGATGCCTACCAAAAAGCCTAAAACGATTACACCCAAAACTCTCAATTGTTTTTTCATTTATATCTTCCTTTCGGTGGGCAATCTTCCCGTTAACTTTTGCTCATGGGCTTCACGCCCTCACTACTGAACGAAACGTATCGCGCGCGCCAATCCATCGGCGCCTAACAAAACATCTGCTTTTACTCTTTCGCTGTAACGGTCCATATTCACCGGCAAGCCCATACTCAGCATGGCGGAGCGCGGCAGTTCAACTCTCACGAGCTGTCCACCGTCTTGAAGGTTGATCGGGCCAGCATAAGCAAGCGGCATAAACTGAGTGGCAACCTCGCTCGCGGTGTCATTTGCAATTGCGGTCGCTGTCTCTGTCGTAGGCGGCTGACTTGTCTTCTTATTATGATTAACCGGATGTGTTGTCCGCGAATAAAGATTTTTACGTTTGACGCTGACAGTCGATTTCTCACTCGGTTTCGACGGCAAGCGGTTTGTCCCAGCTTCAACACTAGACGGCAATTCTTTCGGAGCAGGTTGTGCTCCCCCAGTTTCCGCTCGAACAGACTCAGGCTGCGACTGGCGACCCGCCCGTAAACGCAGCCCGGTGATTCCCAACACAATCAACAGAACCGCCGCAGCAGCCACCACCCAACGACTCCAACGAACTCTAATTTCTGACCTCTGGCCTCTGACCTCTGATCTCTGGCGCATCGAGAGCGCAGACGCGGGAACTGGCCGCGACAATGTTTGCCGGAAAGTTTTCCGCAGCTGCTTTTCGATACTTGCCGGCGCTGTCACCGACTTCATTTCTCTCGCCATCTCTTCAAGACGGTTGCTGAGAGCGCGCCCATCCTGCAGTTTCACCGCGCACTCCGTGCATTCGTCCAGATGGACCAAAACGCTCTGGTGCAGATTCGGCTGCATTGTTTGATCGGGCGTGTAATCGAACGGGCGAGCGCGCCCCAGTTCGGTCAGGATGACTTCAGAGCTTTGACAATTCATGCAAAACACCTCGCCGACTTCGTTGTGGCTGGAGCAGTCTCTTCCTCATAGGCAGGCCGCAGCTTTTCAATCAACAGCGCACGGCCACGATGCAGTCGCGAGCGCACCGTACCGATGGCACACCCCAGTATCCCTGCAGCTTCCACGTAACTCATTTCCTCCAGGTCGCAAAGCACGACGGCTTCACGATATCTCTCGGGCAGGGCCAGCACCGCTCTTCTAACCGACTCGATCCTTTCGGTGCGCGTCAGGTCATCGAGTGGGCCGTCGGTCGTCCGCGACGTTTCCTTTTTCTTTACATCGCCTTCCGAATCTTCTTCCAGGGAAACATAAAACCGTTCGCGCCGCAGACGTCGCAACAGATGATTTCGGGCGACTCCGATCAGGAAGGCGTTTAGGGACCCGCGCGAATCATCGAACGTGTGGCCCTCCCGAATCAAAACCATGAACACCTCCTGCGTGACGTCCTCGGCAACTGTTTTAGACCCACACATTTGGAAAGCAAACCGATAAACACCTCGCTGCCGCCGCTGGTATAACGCGGCCAACGCTTCTTCGTCCCCAGCCAGCATCGACTGGAGTAGTTCGCTGTCAGAAAGTTCTGTTTGTGCTTTCATTCCTCAATGTGCGGCCTGTGTCACTGTTAATTCGCACGAGCGAATAGGAAAGTTCCAAATTTACTGGAGCAAGCGATATATGTGTCCATTAAGAGCGGGGGCGAGCCCACCTTCCTGACCTTGAGACTCTTACCCTTGTCGAACAAATGGACATTGAAGGCCTCTCAAGGAAAGAGAAAACAGGACACCAAGAGAGTCTCAGGGTTAGGAAGGCGGGGTTAGCACCCCAGCGGGGCTGCCCCGCTGGGGACCCCGGCTTGCCCCCGCGCTTTTTTCTTATTTGAAACTCCCTTCTTGCTTAGCCTTCGATGAATCTCTTCCGGAAATCCGGTGAGCGCCGGCGCAAGTCAAGCCAATCCGAAAACAACTCTGGGGCCTGCAACCAAACTCTTAGCCACTCGGAAATCTCCTTCGCCTGCCTACGTTCGTTCTCTTCAAGGATTTTGCTGGTCGCTCTTAGCACCGACTCTCGCCGGGCAGCCGCGACAATATCTCGCAATTCCTCGAAACCCTTTACTTCATTGTCAGTCTTTAGTTGCATTCGCCGCTCTTCGATTTTCACGACTGACTCAAACGCTGAAGACAAGTCGCAGAAATTCAATCCATCATCAAAAATCCCTTTCTGCATTTTTTGCCGGCGCCATTTGAGGTCGCACTCGAAGACTTCCGGATGTCGCAAGACCGCGCCTTCATCAGCAATCGTGCGCGCGATCGCGGCAGGACTTTCCAGGGCACCTTCACCAAACTTCTCCCGAAGCGCCTGCTGTATCTGTTCCAACTCCTGCGTTCCCACCGATTCACAATCGAGAGCTTCCCACACCTCGATGATCAGATCTCGTCTGGTACGTGCCCGCCACTTCGTTGCGCCCATATTCACTATTGTCCACCACCCCAGGCTGGCTGCCCGCTTGGGACCCCGGGGCCCGGCCCTCGCTGTTTCTTAGCGGGTCTGTTCTTAAGTTAAACTTAGTCTCTCATGACGCGCCTGAGAAATCATTTACTAATACTCTTTTTTGTATTCATCACTGCCGCAGTTTTCACCGTGGCCCAGGACAATCGTGTAATTGGCCGTATCGAATTCTCGGGGCTTCAGCAGGTCAAGTCCGAAGAGGCACTAGCTACTAGCGGACTGAAGACAGATCAACCATTCAAGGTTGAAGACATTGACGCGGCGGCGCAGCGCCTGGTGGACAGCGGCATTTTCAAACAGATTGGCTATCGTACTCGCACGGTCGGAAACAAAGTAACCATCACTTTTGAAGTTGAAGAAGCCAGAGGCGGCGACTCGCCCGTAATTTTTGACAATTTTATCTGGTTCACTGAAGAACAACTGTTCGATGCGGTGCGTCGGGAATTGCCATCGTTTACCGGGCGCGCGCCTGGTGTGGGGAAAATGCCCGAAGCGATCACGCGTGCATTGGTGCAACTTCTGGCCGAGCAAAATATTCCAGGCAAGGTGGAGTATGTCGCGTCCCAGGATCTGGCGGGCCACATGCTCGGACATGTGTTCAGCGTCACCGGCGTCAAGATGCCCATTTGCACGTTTCATTTTCCCGGAGCAGAGAATGTTTCCGAAGCGAAGTTGGTTAGCACGTCAAAAGAACTGTCGGAGGCCGACTACTCGAGCGAGTTGGTACGCGCTTTTGCGGGCATGAAGCTCTTCGCACTCTATCGAGAAGTCGGGCAGTTGCGCGCGAAGTTTGCAGCTCCTGTTGGTAAGCCGGATCAGAAGTGTAAGAACAGAGTCGACGTTACTATTCCTGTTGCAGAAGGCCTGATTTATTCCTGGGGCCAGACTGACTGGTCTGGCATGAACGCGTTGACGAGTGATCAGCTAAACGAAATCCTGGGAATAAAGCAGGGAGACGTCGCCAACGGGTTGAAGTTTGACAAGGGCGTCATGGCCGTGATGAAAGCTTACGGCCGCCAGGGCTACCTGAACGCACGGGTGCGGCCGACACCTGAGTTTAACGATAGCGCGCAAAAGGTGACCTACAAGATTGATGTTAGCGAAGGGCCGCAGTATCGCATGGGCAGTTTAACCTTCAAAGGACTTACGGAAAGAGATGCAAAGGCGCTCAGAGACGCCTGGAAACTAAGGCGCGGCGAAGTATTCGATCAAGGGTATTTGGACGAGTTTTTCAAAAACGACTCGCGAAACGCGCTACAAAGGCTATTCGAGGAGCGACGAACGTTGGGCAAACCGCCACCACTGCTTGATACTAAGCTCAATGCGAACAAAGAGAGCTTAACGGTGGACGTCACTCTTGAGCTGGCAAAATAGGGGAACCTTATGCTGGGAGTCTTTGTAACGCAAACTGTTAGTTTGCGATGATTGAGTGGCATTCAACGTGCGCGCAAGCTAACAGTTTGCGTTACAACAAAAATCAATTTAGGACACGACCTTCCTGAATCTGCGCCTACCTGTGTTCCGTTTACCTGTATAATGATTTGGTAGCTTCCTTCTCTTCATCAATGGCGCAGGCAGCCTGCTTGCCGGGGTTTCAATAATGTTTTCCGAAATCGAAGAAGTAGAAGGTGAACGGGAGAAATCCAGGTTCACCGCCGACGGGGTTCGCGCGTTTCTAGGACGCGTGTCTAAGGCCTTTGCAACGAAACCTTTCACGCCTCACCCAGTCTTTCGCAACGGGCACGCACAGACGATTGCCGCTTATCTCTGGCCGAGACGATTTCGTTTTGCTTCCGAAAGAGATCAGGAACGATTATTTGAAGTGGCGCCGGGAGTAAAGGTCCTCGCTCACTGTCGCTGGCAAGTTTATCCGCAAACGTGTCCGACTATCGTCGCCTGGCACGGAATCGAAGGGTCAACCTCCTCCAATTACATGCAGGCAATGGCGGAGAAAGGTTTTCGGGCGGGCTTCAATGTCATCCGAGTAAATTTCCGCAACTGCGGCGGTACGGAACATCTTACCTCGACTATCTACCACGGCGGATTGAGCGCTGACCTCAGTGCAGTCGTCAAGGAGCTAATCGCAAAAGATAGCCTTTCGAGGATCGTGCTGGTGGGTTTCTCACTTGGCGGAAATCTTGTTCTAAAACTAGCCGGGGAATACGGTGATAATCCGCCGCCGGAGATTCTCGCGATTTGTGCAGTGTCACCTTCCATCGATTTGAGCTCCAGCGCCGACATGATCGTGAAGCGATCTAACTGGATCTATCATCAAGATTTTGTACGCCGCCTGAAAAAGCGAATTCGCACAAATCATAAATTGTATCCCGACGTCTTCGACCTCACAGGCTTAGACGAGGTGCGCACTCTCAAAGAGTTTGACGACCGGTTCACTGCCCGCGCTCACAACTTCGCCGGCGCCGATGATTACTACTATCGTTCAGGCTCGATTCGGGTGATCGATAGGGTTCGATTACCCACTTTAATAATTCACGCCGAAGACGATCCATTTATCCCAGTTGCACCCTTGCGCGATCCGGCGGTTACGAACAACGCCTTCATCCTTCTGTGCGCCCCTGCAAGCGGCGGACATGTAGCTTTCTTGGGAGCAAATCGAAACGGCGACGAGGATCGCTTCTGGGCTGAGAACCGGGTAATCGAATTCTGCAAACTGGTAAATGACGCCTCGCCGGGCTCCACTATCAATCCTAACGGAAGCGCTGCCGGTATTCACCCGAGATGAGAAACGCTCGCACCATCTCAGCCTGTTCAAAGTTTCCGTTGAACTCGTTGAGCTTCCGCACCCAGAACTGATAGCCGCTTTCGTCCGGATCTCGCTTGAGATAGCCGAAGTACTGCATCATCACAAACGCTTCGTTGAATTCCGCACTGAGAAGTTTTGGTTTTGCTGCCTCCTTTGCTTAGCGACCACCTACACGTTGATTCCCAGAAACTGTTTCAACACTGCCTTTGAAAGTTCCTTTGCCTGTGCCTGCATTTGCGCATCGTTCAACTCGTTCCCTTTCGCCTGCAGAAAACCAATGATGCCGCCGGTGAGGACGAGGCTTTCGTATAGGATCTGCTTTTTCCCGGGTTCCAGTGCGTTGTATTGGGGAATGTTTACAAGGGAGCTATTGAAGTAGGCGATCAATTTATCGGAATCGAGTTCGGTAAGCTGTCTTCCTGTCACTTCCTGAAGGCTGACGCCGACGACAAATGCAAAAGCATTCGCCATGTTGTTTTTGCGGGCTTCACGTTCGAACGAATTGAGAATACTCCGGTAAAGCCCGCGCAGTTCCTCTCTTTCCTCCGGTTTCAGTCCCGTCGCAGCGTTGGCGAGTTGGTCGGGCAATAAATGCCTGGACACTGAGGGAAAATCGGTCGCGGTGATCGAATATTGACGCATGGGCGGCATGGATTGCGGTGATCGGCCGTAGGTTGTGGACGATGATTGTTTTTGCGAGGAGTTTGCCCGGGCGATGCCGCTGGTCACGTCGTTCAAGCGCTTTTGTGCATCCCAGAGATCTCTGTTCCACGTGCGCGTATAATCGTAGATGTTCGAAAACGTGTTGGTCCATGGGTTCGAGCTGCTGCTTTGTGCGGCCACGGGGACCGCCGGCGTCAGCAGGAATACTGCCACCGTCATTAGAACTAAGGAGTGGATCACATTTCCCTGTTTCTTCCGTTTGCTATTTTCATTTTTCATAACTCAATCAACCTCTTTTTCGCCGTGGCTTGGCAGTTAAGGCAGACCAGGATCTGGTCCGTTTCGATCGCGTGTGTAGGCCCGCCTCGAATAGCCGGAATATTTCACAGCTCGGACAAAAACCGTTCAGCACAGATCTTGTGTCACGAATGATGGTCGTCTGTTCCGTCTCGGGTTGAATCTTAGCTCTGTTGAATTCTCGCGGCAATAAATTCCTGAATGAAACCCAGAACGGCCCTGTCTCAGATAAAAATACCTGGCAAAATACGACTTTCTCCGCGACGATCCGCGATTTAAGGCGCTGCAGACCAAACTTGGTCTTTGGTCGCTTCAAGGCCAGGGACAAACGCTTACTTCTCAATCTTCTTAATCAAACGTAACGCGTGGTTGCGGGCGATGAGCGGCAGGTGTTCATCGGTGGAGATATCTTTTAGCAGTGGCACCAGTTGCTGCGGGTCAGACAAACCGTTGCGCTTGAGTTGAAGCTCGAATTCTTCCATCAACTTCGGCGTGTTCAGCGGTTGGCTCTCGCGCGCGACGGAAATATCGAAAACAAGTATGGCTTGGTCGGCGAGGCGGCGATATTCATTGGCTAACGCGAAAGCGTCTTTATTGTTGGTCCAGTTGAATTCAGCAGTTCGCTTGCGCAAGTCACGCTCCATTTTCAGCCGCATCGTGCCGAGGTGCGCATACTGCCGGTCTGATTGATAGTTTTCCTCGGAATCGAGAAAGTGGAGCGCCTGCCATAAACTCGAGATACGCATTCCTGCCGCAGCCGACAACTCCAGCGGCTCTTCATAAACCGTCTCGTCATGAAGCCGCTCAAACTTTATTACGCCGCGGCCGTTTGCGTCGTGCTCGATATGGATGTGGCGAATATAGAATTCCGGCTGTGTGAATTCATAGGAAAAGCGCGCCGAATCCTTCTCGGTCTTCGCCAATGGCGCGGGCGTGGCAGCAGGCGCAGCGGCTTCAGGGCGAGTGTTGTGCTTTATTCCTGAAGATTCCTGGGCAGCACCAAAAACCGCCGCGCTCAAAACAACGAACGCGGCGGGGAGAAACTGCAGATGTTTGAAAGTTCGATTCGCCATCCAAAGCTTGCGATGGTCATTCTAACGAAAGAAGCGAGATTAGCAAATGTAGGCAGTGTCCTGAATTGCATTTTTCTCTGTGCAACCTCCGTGATCTCTGTGTCTCTGTGGTGGGAAGTGGCAAATTGAGATCCACCACAGAGACACACAGATCACGGAGGTTGCACAGAGACTAATTCAAGCTATGACACTACCAAAATGGGGGGATCTGAAGAAGGAGTTAGCACCGATACCCAGTAAGAAACGCCTGCCGCTCTGCTTGTTTCTTGCCGTTCTGATCCGCGTCTATCCGCGAAAATCGCGGCTAATCGTCTTACTCAAACCTTACGGAAACAAGTTTCGAAACCCCGACTTCCTGCATGGTCACGCCATAAAGTGCGCGCGCCATCTCCATCGTTCGTTTGTTATGAGTAATAACAATGAACTGGGTGTTTACAGACATCTGCGCGACCTTGTCCGTGAATCGTCCCACGTTGGCTTCATCAAGCGGCGCGTCGACTTCGTCCAGCAAACAGAACGGTGAAGGCCGATAGTGAAAGATTCCCAGAACCAGTGCCAGGGCCGCCATCGCTTTCTCACCGCCTGAAAGCAGGAGCACATTTTGCAGACGCTTACCGGGCGGCTGGGCAATCACGTCGATGCCGGATTCAAGCACATCATCAGCTTCTATCAAACTCATCTCACCCTTGCCGCCGCCGAAAAGCTCCTGGAAGAGTTCGCTGAAATTCTTGTTAATCTGCTCAAAGGCGTGACGAAATCTTTCGCGAGAGCGTCGCTTGATTTCGCGCAATGCTTCCTCGGTCGATGAAATGCTATCTACGATATCCTGACGCTGCGTTGTCAGGAACAACAAGCGGGCCTCGTTTTCGGCGAGCTCTTCAAGGGCCATCATGTTGACCGCGCCAAAACTTTCAATCCGCTCCCGCAGTTCTTCCACCCGAGCCTGGGCCGCTTCAAGGTCAAACTCATCATCGATTGGCTGCTCGCGAGCCAGTTCCTGGAGCGATTGATTCAACTCGGCCGCGCAGTTCTCGCGAACGAATGTTAGTCGGGCCTGGGCTTCGGCGCGCTGCACTTCGATACCTGCTCGCAGATCGCGCACTTCCGCCGCATGGCGATTCAGGTCGGACAATTGTTCAGCCAGGGCATCCGCCTGTTGGCGAGCTTCCTCGAGCCGAGCGCTGAGCGCGGCAATCTCCTGATCTTCGCGGGCGCGCTCTTCAGCAACCGTGCTGGCCTGGTATTCGAGGTCCGCGATCGACCGTCGCAGCTCCGCAAGGCGCTCGGTCATTTCCACCAGCTCCAAACGATGACGCTCAACTCGGGCTGCAAGGTCGGCGTATTCGGCTTCCATGCGGCGCAGTTCAGCCGCGGTGCCACGCCTTCTCTCGGTCGCCGCCGCAGCCGCCGCTCGTTGTCCGCCCAGGCCTTCGCTTTCGCTTTCTGCTGCTCGACGCGCTTCGGCGAGAAGAGACGTGGCTGTACTCACCGCGTGGCTCGCGGCCACACGGGCCGACTCAGCTTCTGCTGCATCAACAATCGCGGACGCGCGACGCCGTTCGACCTCGACACGTTCCTGTTCAACTCTCGCTGCATCATCGGCAACTACACGCATGTGGCGTTCAGCACGTTCGATCTCGTTAGCCAGTCCGGTCGCAGTTAACTCGCGTGCCATTGCCTCTCGTTCTTCGCGACCGATTGCCTCGTTCAAGAGCAATACGGCATCTTCGAGGCCAACGAGATTTGCTCGCGCCTGCCTGGCTAATTCTGCAGCGGAGTTGGACTCAGCACTCAAGACTTCCGCGCGCGCTTCGAGCTCTCGCAACTCTCGTTTGAAAGTCAGCAGTCCCGCACCTTCTTCCAGTGCCCGGGCATCTCCCGCGCTTACGAATTGTCCGCTCGCGACCCAATCGCCGTTTAGCGTTACAAAAACCTCGCCGGTCGCCAGAGACTTCGTCATCGCGTCGTCAAGGTTGGCGGCCAGGCGGGCATTCATCTTCTCGGGCAGAGTGCGATTGAGAACGGATAGAAGTTCGCGCGGCGCTCCCAGCAGATCACCGATTTTCAGGTCCTCAGCTATTGCTTCGCTCGCAAAAGATAGCGAAAGAGCGGGACGCTCCTCGACGTCGCATGCCAGGGCGCTAATTTGGAAGTTGGTCTCTTCGCTTCCGCCGTGAAGTCCGGCTACCAAAAAGCTTGCTCGACCGCCGTTGTTTTCCCGCAACCACTGAGCGGCGCGCGCAGCATCATCCGGAGTGGGAACGACAATCGACTGCAACGACGAGCCAAAAACACCCTCGACAGCGCGCTCCCACTTGGCTTCAACGTTAAGCGCATCGGCGAGCGTGCCGATAAAGTGGAAGTCGCGCGGCGAACTGTCCTCGGCAAACATTAACTGCACGGCCGAAGAATAGTAGGCACGCCGATCGTCAAGTTCCTTCAAACTCTCGAGCCGGTGCTTCGTTCTTGAATGTTCATCTCGGACGCGAGTCAGTTCAGCTTCAGTATCGCTGACAGACTCGTGTCCCTGCACAACGGCGTCGACAGCTCGCTCGCGTTCGGCATGAAGAGTCGAGATATGCTGCCTTGCCGAATTGATTTCTTCACTGAAGGCATCAGCTTCCCCCTGGCGTTCCGCATGCTGCGCCGCGGCACGTTCCCCTTCACGCGCCAGGCCTTCTGCCTGCACACCAAGACGCTCGAGTGTGCCTTCCAGCTGCCGCACAATTTCGCGCAGCCTTTCGGCGACGGCGGTGTGCTTGAGCAAGTCTGCCCGGGCATTTTCGATTTCGGCTTCCGCGTTCGCGGCTGTGGCAAGTTTCTGAGCATACGACTCTTCTGCTGCTCTTAAACCAGCCGCACTGTGATCGGCTTCAGTCCTAAGCCGGGAGTCATCTTCCTGAAGCCGTTTGCATTCCGCTTCGACCAGAACCAAACGTCCTGAGAGCGCATCGATTTCCGCTCCTACTTCGTTCTTTCTCTTGTCGAGGGAAGCAACCTGCTCTTCCTGATAAGCACGTTCACGCGCCTGACGGTCACGACGAAGAACAGCCTCGGCGGCGGCGGCGCGCGTAGCAGTCAGATCGTCCTCTGTCTTGCGGGCCTCGTGGGTTGCACTGCGGGCGGCCTCTTCCTGTCTCTCCAGGTCGTCGGCGACGCCGCGCTCCAAGGCGCTGGCTTCCTGCAGCCTGGCCTGAGTTTCATCTAAAAGTCTTGTAAGCTTTCGATCCTCGGCAACGAACACGTGGCGCAACAGTTCGCGCAACTCTTCGCGGAAAACGCGATACCGGCGCGCCTTCGCAGCCTGCCGCCGCAAACTATTTACCTGGCGATCTATTTCGGAAATGATGTCGGAGATTCGAGAAAGATTTGAGCGCGCTGACTCCAATCGTGCTTCTGCCGCTCGCTGGCGCACCCGAAACTTTGTGATGCCCGCCGCCTCTTCGATGATCGTGCGACGATCCATCGGTTTCGCGGAAAGAATCTGTCCAATGCGACCCTGTTCGATAATTGCGTAATGACCGCCTGCCAAACCAGTTCCCGAGAAGAGATCCTGAATGTCGCGCAGGCGACAGGGTCTGTCATTGAGAAGGTATTCGCTCTCGCCAGAGCGATAAAGACGGCGAGTTACCGAAACCGCTTCACCGGGAGCAAATTCCAACGCCAGATTTCTACGTCGCCAGTGTCGTTTGTGCGGAGCTCTCGACGACGCGCCGGTTGCGCTTAACTGCAGTTCGGTGCTCTCTTCGCTAGTAACGCCTTCCAGACTGATTGACGATTCCGGGCCGATCGCTTCAGTAGCGATTGTCTGAGCATCCGGCTCTTCGGTTTGTGCCGTTTCGACCGGAATAACCGCATCGATGTCTACAAGTTGTTCATCAATCTGTTCGAGAGTTGAGTCAATGTCTTCGATGTCAGGCTCATGCTCAATAACCTCGTCGCGTACCATGTGCATGACGACTTCAGCCATGCCGCTTGGTGGACGGTTTCGAGAGCCCTGAAAGATGACATCCTGCATGGCGCCGCCGCGAAGGTGCTTTACCCGTTGCTCGCCCAAAACCCAGGCTATTGCATCGGCGACATTGCTTTTGCCGCAGCCATTTGGCCCGACAATGGCGGTAATCCCATCACCTGTGAAGAGAATTTCGGTATAGTCCGCGAAGGATTTGAAACCGGTAATCTCGAGGCGTTTCAGTTTGAACATGCGAGAAATCGTCTGTTATTGCCTAAGTCTGAACCCAGAATACCGGATTCTGGAGAGCTGTGCACGGGCGTGCCAATATAAGTGGGGTTTGCTTAGAATGTCAACTAAAACTTGAGGTTACAGAACTTTAATGAAGCAGTGAGCAAAGTTAACCCGCCTGTGCTTAAGGTTGCCCGAGTCACCGACTGCGGGTTTCTGATTTTACCCGGACGGCTTGTATTTTCCCGCGGCGAGGGCTCTCAAGGCGCCGGGGAGGCTTTGCGTCCCATTATGTACTCAATTCCCTTGCGAATTCCGTCGGGAGTAGTGAGTTCGGGCCGCAGTTGGCGACCGTCGATCAGCACCGTTGGCGTGCCATTAATGCCAAGCTCAGCGGCAGCTTCCTGATCGGCCTCGAGCCGCATTTTCACCTGCCTATCTCCAAGATCTCGACCGAAACGTGCTGTATCCAAGCCAAGGTCGCTCGCAAATTTCCAAAAGGTGGCTTGCGGGTTGATGTCGTCCTTCCATAAATCCTGATTCTCGTAGAGGAGGTCATGCATCTCCCAAAAACGGTTTTGCATCCTGGCTGCCTCTGCAGCCTGGGCCGCTGCCAGAGCGTTCTTATGAATTGAGGTAAGCGGCAGGTTTCGGAAAACGAAATTGAGATTCTCGCCATATTCCTGCTTCAGCTTCTTGAGAGTCGGATGAAGCTCGCCACAGGGCGGGCACTGGTAGTCGCCAAACTCTTCGAGCGTCACGACGACACCTGCGGGAAGCGCCCGCGGTTGTTCCGTACCTGTCGTTGAGGTTGTCGGCGGAGTTGTCTGCGGGGTTGGGACAGTGGTGAACGAGTCTCTATTCTGACTCGAGCGCAAAAGGAGGGCTCCGGCAGCAACTGCGGCTACCAGCACGATCGCAATGATGAGGAAGGGACGAAATTTTTGCATAGTGACTCAATGCGCGTGCATCAACTTGCGCTCGTGGGTATTCGGTACATTCTTACATGGAATATCGTTAACGCACGAGCTCACGTCGCGCGTAGAGAAGCAAATCCACTCCCGGTCGTAACGGAAAACTACCCGCCGTATTGAAACCCGAGTGGATCTGCTGATAACGGTCGCCAAAGGTCGACTGAACCTCCGTGGCTTGATCGTCCCTGGCAATGATGATTGGTTCGGTCGAAGGATTCATGTGCCCGAAGTAACCCACTCGCTTGTAGTCGCGCAGATACCAGGGTAAGGGCCAGTACTCCGGCGAAACTATCGTGATGCCTGTGTCATTTCCCTGATGCGTGCGTTGGGCCAACTGGTTTATTTCCTCGACCAGCTTTAACGTTTCCCTGCGCGTGTGGGCATAAACGTAAACGTAATATTGATTATCGTTGTCGTAGTTGATGAAATTAAGATCGATTGTTTGATAGCCAGGAATAAACGTCTTCCAGTGAACTTTCTTCTGTTCGAAAGCCCTCACCACGCCAGGTAACGGGCCTGTCGCTACCAGAAGAATGCCGGCGAGAACATACCAGCGCGTACGCTTGCTCACTTCCCATTCTCCGAGTTCTTTATGGAACCATTCGAGCGCGAAGCCGCTGATGAGCGCCAGGGGCACGATGAAATTCAGGCTAAGCCACGGTGTCTTATAAGCAATCAAAGAATACGCAGCAATCAGCCCAAAGGCCCACAGCGCCGAGAAGAGCGCAAACGATTTCGCTGGTTTAAAAACCACAAGGGTGGCGCCTATCGCACTAAGTATTAGTAGCGGCGATTCCTGGAGGATTAGCCACCAAATATAAGTCTGTAACGGATGGACATGAGCCTCCTTGCCTGTCTTCGTCCAAAACTGAAACGTCTTGAGCGAGTCGTAAACACCCTGCGGAAAGTTTGTGAAAAAAGACGAATAGAAAAGGACATTCACCGCGATGAAGATGACGAAAGCGATCGCCAACCAGACTGCCAGCGTGGTTGGGCCACCCGCGCGCTCAAAAAAGTCGCGCGCGTCCCTCTCGCCTCTCGAATAAGCTCGGCGCTTCTTTTTTTGCCCTCCACGGCTGCTGCCGAGCGAACTTTCCCGGAGTGAGCGATAGACTCTGGTGAGGACAAGTGCGATCACCAGCACTGCGACAGAAATAATCGCCGTCTCTTTTGTGGCAAAGAGAAGCGCGGCGGAAAGTGCCCCCAATATCAAATAAACCGGATGCGGATCCTCGAAATACTTCAGAAGGCTAACAACGATTCCCAGGGTAAAAAAAACAAAGAGGGTCTCATGAATGAAGTAGCGAGAAAGATAAACCGCGCCAGGCGAGATGGCTAAAAGGAAGCCAGCGCTAAGCGTAGCGATCGTTCCCAGATTTCGCCGCAGAGTAAAGACCAGGCCAACCGTCACGATGCCGAACAAAGCCGGGATGCACCTGATTGCAACCGTAGTGAGTCCATACTGGTCTTGCGCGTTGGGACCAAACAATAATCTTAGAATCCAGGGGACGACGGCCGCGAAGTAGTAGAGTGTCGGGCCATGGTAGTTCGCCGGATCGTAATGGTACGCCCCTTCTCTTACCAGACGAACCAGAAAGTTTCCATTCACACCTTCGTCATGATGAAGCGGAACCAGATTGAGATCGTAAAGACGAAGAAAGGCAGCGACGAGTAGTATCGCAGCACAGGCGATTAACCAGGCGCGTTCGGAAATGGCGGCTTGCACCGGTGAGTCGGACGATTGCGCGGCAGCTTTCCCGCGGCCAGCTGGCTGCTTAGGGCTGCGTGATTTTGTAGAGGCGGTACCCACCTACTTCTCCCACCAGTTGAAATTTTGCGAAAAACTGTTCATTGACGTTCATGAGATTGCGTTCAAGCGGACTGACTACGACATAGGCGACCGCATACTTCCTGAGGATCGCGGCTGCGTCGGGTGCACCAGCATAAACTCTCTTAATCTCAGATTCTCGCGGGGCAAACTCAAGCCCGTGTGTCCAAACATGTCCGGGATAACCCATAAATGATCTTCTTCCAGTCAAAAACACCGGATGATTATGGACCGGAGCATGTATCACCACTACTCCCGGTGCAGTCTCCTGTTTTATCAACTCCGCAAACCTGATCCCCTCGGCGTTGAATACGTCGTACCTGTTTGACCCGAGCACGATCGCCGCAACATCCAAGGCTCCAGCCAGCGTTACGCAAGTGAATAACGCTACCGCGATCGCTCTCTTCAGCCCGCCCTGCCGCCAAAGCCGGGCAAGCAAAAGGGCCACCAATGGCGCCGACGCGAGCCACCAGTAGAACAATACCTTTATGTTATCCCAAATCCACGGCGCCATCTTCAACACGTTTGGAATGATGAAGCAAAGTGTAAACGGCAGGAAGAAGATGAGTAGTTTGCGAGAAACAAGCGGCTTGTTTCCGCGGCGCCAGAGAATTGCGGCAACGGTCAGCGGAATGAAGAGCCCGGTGTTCTTAAACCAGAACCAGACAGCATTCTCCTGGCCGTGGTCCCAGCCAAACTGCCACTCAAAGAATTTTCCGGCATCCACGGCACTATTATGAGTAGACCACCACATCTGCGGCAGCGCGATCAAAGAAGCGACGAAGAAAAATGTTATCCAGGCGCGCCAGCGTTGTTGTAGTAAGGCCAGGCAGGCGCCTACCACCATCAAAACGACAAAACTGTGGGCATGCACCAATGGTAACAGGCTGGCGACCACGCCCGCCGCAGCCATGCGGTGAATCGAAGAGACGCGGAGACGGGGAGACGCGGGGACGTGGAGATCACTATCACGCTTTCGACGGGCCTGCTTCCTCGTCTTACGCCCTCTTTCCGGTGTTCTTTCTTTCTCCGCGCCACCTCGTCTCCCTATCTCCGCGTCAGTCGTCGCCAGCCACCACTGCGAAAACACAATGACGGCAAGCGGCAGACCGAGCAGAAAACCGCGCTGTGGAATCAGCAACGTAGAAACTGCATTTCCCCAGCGCCATGTCGTTTCCGGAATCACTGTAAAAGAGGGCGGAAGATTCTGCAGAATTGCTGCCAGGCCTTCCTGACTTTTTTCCGTTACCTGTTTCCACAACAGAACCCAGCCGAAACCGCCGCTCAGAAGAACAAGTATTGGCGTGATCACAGCCGCTATTTTGTCGCGCAACATCTCGAGCGCCCAACGATGTAACAAGCCGACAAAGGCAAAGGCGACTACGAAATTCTCGAGGAACATCGATTGGCGCAGGTCGGCGCCACAGCGAACAAACATCGCAGAAACGAAATCCGTCAGGAAAGGATATGTAAATCGCACGCCCGCGTAGGTTGGATCCTGTGGCGGAAAATTGTTTCCGTAAGCAAAACTGCTGATAACACTGAGGTGAAACGGCAGGTCACCGAAGTTGTTCATCACTCCGGTAAAGATACCTTCAGGCACGTCGATCATTGCGCGTTGAAAGGCCTGCCAGAGAATCGCTGCAACGACCGTGTAGAAAATGATGTAACCGATCGGTAGGCGGCCGGGGTCGAGATATCCCTGACGAATCGCTCGATAGGTCGCCCGCAGATCATACTGAATGACCAGTCTGCGAGTCGGATTCCTCAAAGCAAAAAGTGGCAGGGAGATTAATACAAGCAGCGTGAGCAGGATTGCCAGTGTCGTTAATCCCAGAATCGAGGCAAAGACAAAACCAACCAGGCCGAGGGCCGCAATCCCGACACAAGCCCCGGCGCAGAGCCGGGCAGCGAAAGCAGCGTCGTCATCGTAAAGGTAGCTAACCAATGTGCCGCCGGCAGTGACAAGCAGCACTAGCGTAAGCGAGATGATCACGCAAACAGCGACGGAAAGTCATCGGTTAACATACTGCCTTCCCGTCTGGTCCTTTTCTTCATAAAAGAGTTTGATTATGTCGGCGGGATTATACGCGAACAGTGAACCAATACCGCAGTCAGAGCGAAAGCAAGCTTAGTTTAGAGTAACAACCCTTACTCTTTGAGGAACACAAACAAGCTGAAGCTTGAACTCTGAACTGCTTGCCCGGGAAATCGAGAAGTTTAGAGTACGCGTCCAACTTCCGCGTTTGCGCCGCGAATTATTATCGGGTAGTTTCAAAGCTGGGGAAATCAATTAATGTTACGAGCAGGTATTGTTGGCTTGCCAAACGTGGGCAAGTCTACGCTTTTTAACGCGCTCACTGCGCAAACGGCCGCGCTGGCAGCAAACTATCCATTCGCCACCATCGAGCCCAATGTGGGCGTGGTGGCTGTGCCCGACGAACGACTCGAGCCGCTCGGGAAGCTGGTGAAGACCAATGTGATCGTCCCGGCTACGGTGGAGTTCCTCGATATCGCCGGGCTCGTGCGCGGAGCTTCAAAAGGTGAAGGACTCGGCAATCAGTTTCTGGCGAACATACGAGAGACAGATACTGTGGTTCAGGTAGTCCGCTGTTTCGAAGACGACAGTGTTATTCACGTTGAGGGTTCCGTTGATCCGGCGCGAGACATCGAGACGATCCAGATTGAACTTGCGCTCGCGGACTTAGCGACAGCAGAACGCCGTCGTGACAAAGCGCAGAAGAACATGAAAGGCGGAGATAAGACGGCCCGCGCTGAATTGTCGGTGCTGGAGAAGCTGCTGCCGGTTCTTGAACAAGGAAAGTCGGCGCGGACAGTGCTCCTAACCGACGAAGAGCGTGCCGTCGCGCGTGACTTTTTCCTGCTCACGATGAAGCCCACGATCTACGCCGCAAATGTCGACGAGAACACGCTGACTAATCCCGGAAAGAACGCGGGCGTTCAGGCTGTAGAGAGAATTGCCACAGAGGAAGCTGCAGAGTGTCTGGTGATCTGTGCTCATCTGGAAGCTGAACTCGTCTCACTGCCCCTGGAGGAACGCGCGGAGTATTTGAAGAGTCTGGGTGTTTCGGGTAGCGGCGTTGATCGGCTCATCAAGAGTGCTTACCACTTGCTGGGCTTGATGTCGTTTCTGACAGCGGGAGAAAAAGAGGTACGTGCCTGGACGATTCCCCAGGGCACACGCGCGCAGCAAGCGGCGGGCACAATTCATTCAGACATTGAAAGAGGTTTTATCCGCGCCGAAGTGATTAGCTATGAAGACCTGATGCGGGTTGGGTCTAACGTCGCCGCGCGCGAACAAGGCCTAACGAGACTTGAAGGCAAGGACTACATTATGCAGGAGGGCGACGTGGTTCTATTTCGCTTTAACGTCTAGCAGGCTGCTGAAAAACTGATTAGCCACAGAGACACGGAGACGCAGAGAAAAATGAAATCAAAGGAGGAGGCCAAGTTTACTGGCGTTTCTGATCAATTCTGATGTGCTTTTTCTCTGTGACTCTGTGACTCTGTGGCCGATTTCTCCTTTTTCAGCAGCCTGCTAGGGCCAACTCATGATTTAGCCCGTGGGTTTCCGTTGCCGCCGCTTCGAACAATCGTAATAAGCTCGTCCAGGTTGCTGTCGGTTCGCGCCTGCGACTCGGCCAGGTTAGCGAGGCTGCGATCGGTTCGCGCCTGCGACTTGGCCTGCGACCTGGCTAACTCCACAAACGCCTGATCAGTTTTTTCAGCGAGTTTCGCGAGTCTTTCTTCGTTTCTGTTGAATCGCTTCTCATATTTGGTGGATCTGGATTGGAATGCAGCTTCGTTTCGGGCAAACCTTTCGTCACTTTTCATCTGCGCATTGACGATAATGTTTAACTTGTCACCCAGTTCACGCAGATCCCGGCGATATTGCACGCCCGCCCTGATGATTAGTTTCGTAATCCGCTCCAACCTGTCCAGTTTTGCTTCTGGTGTCATTCCCGTTTATACACATCCGCTTCAGGATAGTCACGCGCCTTTGCGACGCCATGACTTGGATTCGCGATGCGAGTTCTGAGTTCTAAGGCAATACGGTGCTTCTGGTCAAGAGGGGAGGATTCGTTTCAGGTGGGCAGCTAATGCAAGCGTTGTGGTAAGGCCTCCTTCAAGGCCGCCGAGATAGTCACCGCAGCACGGCGCGGATGCCGACGAGAATCAGATAACAAATCGCCAACACGACGGCGAGTTTGATGACCATGACGGCGATGCTGAAGAGCACTCCGAGGATGCCAAGGGTTATACCCACGGCAGTCAAAACGAGAGGAATGCCCACCGCAAGAACAAAAATTCCCAGAAGGATGATTCCCACTACTCTCAATACGTCGGTTGCTTCTTTCATCGTCTCGGTCCCCAATCCTTCCCGTTCATTCCTTCAAATTACGCGGGTTATTTGCGTTCGGCTCAATATACGAAGAAGGTGCGCGCGGCGTTCCCTATAAGTTTCGCAACAATTTCCTGCGATTATTGAAGCTCGCAGCCGAACTGGCAGGCGAGATGGGCAGTCGCGCATAGCAATGGTTTCGGCGATAATTGGTTAGAATTCAAAGCAATGGCGTATTCAACCACAGGAAGTCTTTTTGGCAAATCGCCCGCGGACGATTTTGTGGAGCCGTCCGCCCCGCTCGCTGAACGAATGCGACCTCGTTCGCTGGCTGAGTTTGTGGGCCAGAGTCACCTCGTCGGCGAGGACCGAATTCTACGACGGCTGCTCGAAGGTTCGGCAAACTTGCCCTCGTTGATACTTTGGGGAGCGCCGGGCACCGGCAAGACGACTCTGGCACGGCTGCTCGCCGAAAAATGCGAGGCCCGTTTCATAGCCCTCTCGGCTGTTTTTTCCGGCGTCAAAGATCTACGCGCCGCCATCGTTGACGCGCGACGCGAGCGACAGTTTGGCAGGCGCACTATCCTCTTCATCGACGAGATTCATCGCTTTAATAAAGGGCAGCAAGATGCTCTGTTGCCCGCCGTAGAAAACGGAACGGTAACGCTAATTGGCGCCACAACCGAGAATCCCTCCTTCGAAGTCACCGGAGCCTTGTTATCTCGCTGTCGCGTCCTGGTGCTCAATCCTCTCACGGCCGCTGAAGTGAAACTTATTCTCGAGCGTGCTCTCGCGGACAGCGAGAAGGGACTGGCCAAATTGCGCCCTGTAATTTCTGACGACGTGCTGGAGCGAGTGGCGAGCTCGGCGGGAGGAGACGCCCGCGTCGCGCTGGCCGCACTTGAAGCGGCCGTGGAATCAACTGCGCCTGACGAGGCCGGCTCGCGGCAAATTTCCAACGAGACAATCATCGAGGCACTGGGTCGCGCGCATTATGCTTACGACAAAGGCGGAGAGCACCATTACAACCTCGCTTCCGCGCTGATTAAGTCGCTACGCAACTCCGATGTCGATGCTTCACTCTACTGGCTGGCCCGCATGATCGAGGGTGGGGCAGATCCGGTTTTCATTGCGCGGCGGCTCTGCATTCTTGCTTCAGAAGACATTGGCCTCGCAGATCCGCAAGCGATGGTCCAGGCAGCGGCGGCGGCCGACATTGTGCAACTCATCGGATTGCCTGAAGGGTTGTTTCCACTTTCACAGGCCACCATCTATCTCGCGCGCGCGCCAAAATCAAATGCGGTGAAGAATGCGTATCAGGCTGCGGTAGCGGATGCAGCGGAAACTGCGCGTGAACCGGTTCCGCTTCACTTGCGCAACGCCGTAACGCCCCTGATGAAGCATGCAGGCTATGGCCAAGGTTATCGTTATGTGCACAGCGACCCGAAAGCAAAAGATGAGATGCCGTGTCTGCCAGAGTCGCTGCGTGGCCGTAAGTATTTTGAGGAGGGCGAATAAACACTAGATTTTCCATTTCTCATTTGTCATTTCTCATTTGGCCATTTAGGAAGACCAGCTATTCAGATTTGGTTTCAAATCAAGAATGAAAACTTTGAAATGAGAAATGGAAAATCTAATGCCTATTGAATGCTTTAGATGATTGGAACCAGACTAATCAAGACAGGGCGGGGGTGCCTGTCCTACTAAAAGCATGAGCACGCCCAAGACGAGCAAGGAGTTGGCATTTTTACACGAGCTATTCGTCGCCACCGATTGGGGCGAGAGATTTGCCGAGCTAATTGATGAGCATGTGAAGTTGCCAAAAGAGGGCCGGGCGGTCTATGTAGCGTCGGGCACAGGCGGCCATGCGATCGCGCTCCAGGAGCGCGCCGGCGATGATTTGAAGTTTCTCTGCATCGATGAGAACGAAGATAGTCTCGAACTGGCCCGAGCGAAGGCTGCTGCTTTGAAACTAAATACGGAGTTTCGGCAGGGAAAAGTTGATGACCTCACCGCTCCGGACCATCAGTTCAACCTTGTGGTTGGGGACGGCTCGCTCGTGCACAGCGAGCGTATTCCGAAGATGCTTACGGAAATGGCTCGCGTTGCTGCTCCCGCCGCGATAGTGGCGCTCAGCCTCCCTACCTTCTCCAGCTTCGGCGAATTCTTTTCAATTTACTGGGAAGCGCTCCACAATTGCGGCCTGCTGGACCACGAAGCTGACGTAGAAAGCCTGATTACTACCTTGCCGTCGGTATCTTCTGTGGAAGAGATGGCTGAAGAGGCGGGACTTGAAGATGTCGTCAGCTGGACTGTAATAGAGGAGTTTGATTATGAGACGTCCGAGACATTTCTTAATTCGCCTCTAATATCCGACTTCCTCATGTCGATCTGGCTGGAAACATTGCCGCAGGATTCCTACGAACAAGTCGTTAGAGAGATAGGGCGACTGATAAATGAGGAAAGGCACGAAGCCGAATTTGCCCTTACCGTTAAGGCAACCCTGTTGATGGGCAAGAAGGCGCTAACCCAGTGAGGTGATCTGTGCTTCTCGCTGAGGACAAGTTACGATTGCGAGCTCTTTTCTTTCTCTTCCTTTTGCGCTTCTCTGTCGGCCTCGTCCAGCCCCTCCTTGAAGGCACGCTTACTTTGGCCCAGTGACTTTGCCAACTGCGGCAGCCGGGTAGCTCCGAACAATAAGAAAATCACTAGTGCAATTACCAGAAGCTCAGGAGTTCCAAGCCCTCCGATTGCCAGCATAGTCTCGTTCATAATTCCTCTTTCCTGATTTGATGGGCAAAACAACAGCGAACGCAAAAACGTTCAGCCATCACTCGCCATTGTTAGATTCATAGAAGAGATACTTTCGCCACGTTTCGTCGGCGCGACCCAGGTAGCGCATGATTTGGCGATTCACGTGCAAGGAGAAACCTCGCGGCCGCCGCAGCAGGTGCATGCCGGATTCCTCGGGAGTTCGATTTCCTTTTCGATGATTACACTTCTTACAACATGCAACCAGGTTGTCCCACGATGATTCGCCGCCACGAGAGCGGGGCAACACATGATCCAGCGTCAGCTCTGAAGGCGGATGTTGTCGTCCGCAATACTGGCAGGTCGAATGATCGCGCAGCAGGATGTTCTTCCGCGACAACGAACGTCTCTCGAAAGGAATATGTCTATATTCCGTCAGTCTAATTACAGCAGGTGCATGAATTGCCAGTTTCGCCGAATGAAGCATATGACCATTGTGCTCTTCCACACGCGCGACGCCTTTGAAGATCATCACCACTGCGCGCCTTTCGTTGCACACATTGATAGGCTCAAACGATGCATTCAGCACTAGTACTCGACCAGTCATACAAAGGCGATATTACGCGAGCCGCCAAGGTAGTGACAAGTAATGAGGCGAGAAACAGCACTTGGGCTGCAGGCCGAGGCCCCCAAGCCTCCCTACCCCAGCGCGGGTTGTGCCCGGGCGAACTTGTCGGTTGCCTCAACCAGTGCGCCAATAATCCCGGGTTCGCTGATTGAATGGCCGGCATCGGGAATGATGTGCAATTGCGCTTCCGGCCAGGTCTTATGAAGGTCCCAGGCGCTCGTCATGGGACATACAACATCGTAACGCCCCTGTACGATGATGCTGGGAATGCGCCGGATCTTTTCGACATTCTCAATCAGATAATCGTCAGAGTTGAAGAAGGAATTATTCATGAAGTAGTGGCATTCGATCCGCGCAAAGGCGAGTGCAAACTCCGGGCCGGCAAACTTTTCAATCATGTCGGGATCGAAAAAGAGCTTTGAAGTGCTCCCCTCCCAGATGCTCCAGGCGCGCGCGGCTTCCAACCGCACCGCGTGGTCCTCGCTGGTCAGCCGGCGGTAATAAGCGCTCACCATGTCGCCGCGTTCAGCTTCTGGAATGATTTTCAGGTACTCTTCCCAGACGTCAGGAAAAATCGCGCTCGCGCCTTCCTGATAGAACCACTGAATCTCCTTTGGTCGGCAAAGAAAAATCCCGCGCAAAACGAGTTCGCAAACCCGATCGGGATGAGTCTCCGCATAAGCGAGGGCGAGCGTGCTGCCCCATGAGCCGCCGAAGACTTGCCATGTATCGATTCGCAGGTGTTCCCGCAATTGCTCGATATCGGAAACGAGATGCCAGGTGGTGTTCTCTTCCAGACTCGCCGGCGGAGTGCTTTTACCCGAGCCGCGTTGATCGAAAAGCACCACGCGATAGATCTCGGGATCGAAGTAGCGACGGTATTCAGGCGCGATACCACCACCGGGTCCACCGTGAAGAAACACCGCTGGCTTACCCGTCGGGTTACCAACCTGCTCATAGTAGAGCTCGTGAATCGGGGAAACCTTCAGACGGCCGGTGTCAAACGGTTCAATCACAGGGTATAGAGTTTTCATAAGAGCATCATACGAACAGTCAGGTTTGTCTTGCTAATTGCTGATTAGAGCAAACGACTGGCGGATAAACGCGGATGAGAAAAAGCTGTTAGGATTCAGTTGCTAATCTGATCGGCGTTTATCCGCGGAAATCTGCGGCCAAATTAATTCCTCAAAATGCCCAAGCGCAAGCTAGTAGCGCACTGGCCGGGCGATCGTAAGAACAAAAACCTCCGCCGCTCCTGCATCCAACAAGGTCTGTGCACAAGCAGAGACCGTGGCCCCGGTGGTGAAGACATCGTCAACGAGGAGAACTCGCTCGCCCGCGATCAAGGCTGGGTAAGCTACGCGGAAAGCGTCTGCGACAGTTTCTCGCCGGCCCTTGGCGTCCATTCCAGCGCGGTGGCGATTAGTATGAGAGGTGCGTAGCAGGCTGACTTCATCCAACGGCACTGAGGTAGCCAGCGACAACTCACGGCCGATTAGCATCGCCTGATTAAAGCCTCTGGCTCTCTCTCGCTCCGGGTGAAGCGGCACCGGAACGATTCGTGTCGCTCGACTCAAGGGATACTGCTGTTGAATCTTAACCAGTTGATCTTTTAACTGGCGACTAAGGTGAGGTTGGTGTTTAAGACGGAGTACTGACGCACGCAACGCTCCTTCATAGATCCCACAGGCGCGAGCGGCGGTAAACGCGTCCTGGTCGCAGCGATGACAACGGACCTCTTCGCGTTTCTCCAGCGGTACTGTTCCCGGAGCTGGCAGTCCGCATTTCCAGCACAGGGTTTCCGTCCCCGAAAAAAGACGGGTCTGCCGCCAGCACCTGGCGCACGCAACTTCCAGAGCTCGCGATTCGACACTGCCGCCACACACAGCGCACGGTTGGGGATACACGAGCGCAAGCAAGGAGTCGTAACAGAGATTGGAAGCGCGTTGCAGGAGCATGGAATTTAGCCCGAGAACATTAGCAGCCGCGGATAAACGCGGATCGACGCGGATCAGAGTAAACACAAAAGAATGGGCCTAGCTGTGCACAGCATTTTGAATTCTTATCCGCGTTCATGCGCGTGAATCCGCGGCAGAGAAACTGAGAACGGCCTCCTGAGCAGCAAACTCAAGGAGGCCGTAATTATGCCATCAAGGTATAACGGACTTCTATTCCTCGTCTTCGTTCAGCAGCCCTCGCTCCTGGAGTTCCTGGCAACGCACGCAGTGGCGGGCCCAGGGCACCGCTTCCAAACGCCTTTCCGGCACCGCCTGTCCGCAGCGAATGCATTTGCCATAACCACTGTCGTCCATGCGCACCAGCGCTTCGTCAATCAGATTCAGCAACTGCCGGTCGTTGTCGGACATGGAAACCAACAGTTCTTTAGTGTAGGCATTGGCCGCCATGTCTGCCGGGTCTTGCGTTGCCTCAGCGTCGCGCTCGCGGCTGTATAACTCGGCCTGCTGAACCTGGCCCACCAAACTCTCGCGTCTACCCATTAGCTTGTCACGAAAGACTCTTACTCTTCTTTTGTCCATTGTGCGTTAGATCCTCCACCCTACTTGATAGTTTTTGCTGCGTTACCGCTTCATTGACTCACTCACTTTTGATACGGCAACCCATGAATGATCGTGTAAGCTCGATACAACTGCTCAACCAACACGACTCGCGCCATTTCGTGAGTTAGCGTCAAACGCGATAGACTCCAGCGCTTACTCGCCCGGGCCGAAAGTTCAGGCGAAACTCCATTTGGCCCCCCTACAATAAAAGTCACTTCTTTTGTCCCACTGTCCTGCCACCGCTGAATCTCTTTGGCCAACTGCTCCGAACTGCATTCGCCACCTTCCGGATCCAGCAGCACGTTTACGGCGCCCTCACGCAGCCCGTCTAAGATGCGCTTCGAGTCCTTATCGATGCCCACCCTCTTCTCTAACCCGGCGCTCTCACGAAACTCGGAGATCTCACATCTCACGAAATGGGAAAGCCGTTCCAGGTAGTCTTCAATGAGCGCCCGCAAATGAGCATCTCTGGTCTTTCCCGTCCAGATCAGTCGCAGCCGCATCGGTCAAGAAAGGATGAAGGCGGAAGGATGAAGGATGAGAAAACCGCTAAAGTGCAGCGCAAGCTTCGGCGTTTGATCCGTAGTTCTCACCTTTCCACCTTCATCCTTCATCCTTCATCCTTCATCCTTTCCACCGTCATCCTTTCTTAGGCGAGCAAGCTTCTCGTAAAGGTTTTTCCGACTAATTCCCAAAATCCGCGCCGCTTCAGTCTTGTTCCCTTTAGCAGCAGCAAGGATTTCCACCACATACTCAGCTTCAACTTCGGCGAGTGATTGTGGCTTCTCTCGTCGCTGCTGCACACGTACGGCAGCCCGAATTGGTTCCGGCAGATCGTCCATCTCTACGCGCCTCGCTGTCGAAACAATCACAGCTCGCTCGATCGTATTGGCGAGCTCGCGCACGTTGCCGGGAAACTCATACTCGCTTAGCACAAACAACGCCTCGGGTGACACGCTGCTTACCTGCCGTCCGTGCTTGGCCGAGTAAGACTCGACGAAGGCTTGCACCAGTGCCGGAAGATCTTCGGCGCGCTCGCGCAGCGACGGCACCTTAATGTGAACAACATGCAGCCGGTAATAAAGGTCTTCGCGGAAATGTTGTCGTTTGACCGCATCGCTTAGATCGACATTGGTCAAGGCAAGCAAACGCGCGTCCACTCTAATTACCTTACGGCCGCCAAGCCGCTCGAATTCTCTCGTTTCAATAACGCGCAGGAGTTTCGCCTGCGACTCGGTCGACAGATAGGCGATCTCGTCGAGCACCAGGGTTCCCCGGTGCGCCGCTTCGAGCCGCCCCGGTTTTTCCTCGCTGGCGCCGGTAAAAGCGCCACGTTCATATCCAAAAAGCTCGGCTTCCAACAACCCGCTGGGAAGCGTGGCACAATCGATTTTGACGAACGATTGCGCTGCGCGATTGGACTTCGAGTGAATGTAAAAAGCGACTGCGTCTTTACCGACGCCCGACTCTCCCGTTATCAGGACGTTAGCATCCGTCCCAGCAACCCGGTCAGCTAGACGAACCGCCTCACGCATCGCTTCTGAACGAGCAACGATCTCAATCACGATTCACTTCTCAAAGAACTATTGACTTCGCTCACCAGCTCCGGCGGCAGGTCGACGCGCCGTGATTCTCGCCAAAGCCTTTCGAGGTCGTAAAACTTTCGCGCCTTTTCATCAAAGACGTGCACCACAAAATCGCCATAGTCGAGCAGGATCCACTCGGCGGTTTTATATCCTTCGACACGCGCTGCCGCCGTGCCCGCCCTCTTCAGCGTTTCGACTATCCCGTCAGAAATTGCCTGCACCTGTCGTTCGTTGGTTCCGCTGGTAATCACAAAGTAATCCGTGAAGCTGGCGATCTCGCGCAAATCCAGCACAACGCTATTGATCGCCTTCTTTTCACTGGCAGCGGTAAGCGCCAGCCGGATTCTTTCGTCGAGCTCTGCCCTTAACGGCTCACTCGGCGTAGGCTTGAGTTGCAGATTTCCGCTTGTTGTTGGGCGCAGCGATTGTTCCTTGGCAGTTGAATTAATCTTCATGCGTATTTCTGTATAACTTGTACTTTCTTATGTACTCCGCTACCTCGAGCGGTACGAGCCTGTTTAAATCCTCATCGCGAATCTTGCGGGCAGCTTGCCTGACTTCCGTGGCTGAAATGTCATGAACCACCGCGTCGGTTACGAATATCCTGGGAACGCCGGGTTCTACCATCTGAGAAATATGCTCCGCCGTTGAGCCGCTGACATCAACAACCCTTGCTGCTGTCTCGGAGCCAACGTGCTCGATGGAAACTTCATAGCCCGGCCGACTAACTACGATCAGATTGGCTAACGTCATCAGGCGTTGCCATTCCCGCCAGGTATTGATCTCTGCCCATGAGTCAGCACCCATGACGAAAAAAAGATCGGCTGACTCTCCGAAACGCGCGCGAAATTGAAAGAGCGTATCGACCGTATACCGCCGTTCCGGGTCTTCCAGTTCGAACTTCGAAATACAAAGCCGCGGGTCTGCCCTCGTTGCCAATGCCAACATCGCGTAGCGGTGCAATGACGACGAAACGTCACGAGCCAGCTTATGCGGCGCGACCCGGGCGGGCATAAATAAGAACTCGTCAATGACAAATAACTCGGAAACTCGTCTCGCAATTTCCAAATGGCCCGAATGAACTGGATCAAACGTGCCTCCATAGATAGCAATACGCTTCCGCTGTTCCATCTTTGTAGGACAGACATTCCTGTCTGTCCTTCTTCCAATACTCCCACTCAACGCAGGGACAGGCAGGAATGCCTGTCCTACGACGCCAATTCAATTAGGCCAGCCTGCCGGCTCGCGTCTGCGTCTTTCAATTCATCTAGTCTCGCGGCGATCGCGGCAACCAATTCCTTCGTGCCCTTATTCGTCACCGAAGAAATCTCATAAAACGGCAATCCTTCTGCCGCTGCCTGGCTTCGCAGCAATTCAAGCCGCGCCGGTTCGTCGAGCGCGTCGATTTTCGTGGCCACAACGATCTGCGGCCGGTTCGCCAACGCCGGGTTGTATGCCTGCAACTCACGGTTCACCGTCAGATAATCAGCGACTGGCTCTCGTCCCGAAGCAGAGGAAACATCCACTAAATGAAGCAGCAGCTTTGTTCGTTCGATATGACGCAGAAAACGGTCGCCGAGGCCTGCGCCTTGATGCGCCCCTTCAATCAGTCCGGGAATGTCCGCCACCACAAAAGTGCGAAAATCTCCCAGATCAACAACGCCAAGATGCGGCTCAAGGGTAGTGAACGGATAGTCAGCGATTTTTGGCTTAGCTGCTGAAATTGTCGAAATAAACGTCGACTTTCCAGCGTTAGGAAATCCCACCAGCCCGACATCGGCGAGCAGCTTTAGCTCGAGCTGCAACTCCAGTTGTTCGCCCTCGCTTCCGCTCTGGTGATAACGCGGGGCGCGATTGGTTGAGGTGGCAAAATGAGAGTTACCAAAGCCGCCTCGCCCGCCTTTTGACGCCAACCATCGCGCGCCGTCAACAGCGAGATCCTGCAAAAGCTCTCCTGACGTGCTGTCAAAGATCTGAGTGCCGACGGGCACTCTTACGATCCGGTCTTCACCTTCTCGACCCGAGCAATTAGATCCTTCGCCGTGTCTGCCGCGTTCAGCAATGTGTTCCGGGTTATAGCGCAAGTGAAGCAAAGTGTTGAGGGAGGAATCCGCCACGATCCAAACATCCCCGCCGCGTCCGCCATCGCCACCCGAAGGACCACCGCGAGGCACAAATTTCTCTCGACGAAAAGCTGTTACACCATTGCCTCCATGGCCGCCTTGTACGCGAATCTTGACACGATCAATAAACATTTAAATCGAAAGCGACGCCCGGCGCTAAGTCTATGACTTGGCTCAGGCGTCGCGTGATAGCGGTGTTTCGTTTGCACGGCCTATGCTGAAGACGCCTGCTCCTGCGGATAAACGCTGATGAATTTTCCAGTGCGACCTTTGTCTTCAAACTTCACCACTCCTGCGACCAGTGCAAATAAAGTGTCGTCCTTGCCGCGGCCGACGTTTTTCCCCGGTTTCCATTTCGTTCCTCGCTGCCGCGCAAGAATGTTGCCACCCAGGACGCTCTCGCCGCCAAACTTCTTCAGACCCAGTCGTTGCGAATTAGAGTCGCGGCCATTACGAGATGAACCAACTCCCTTTTTATGTGCCATTTTTCAACTCCAAGTTCTGAGTTCTGAGTTCTGAGTTCTGAGTAACCCGAAAAGGGCATTTGTTACTCAGGACTCATCACTCATCACTGTTTTTAACCTATCGAATCAATTGTTATTGTCGTGTATCCCTGACGATGGCCTTGCTTGCGTTTGTATTGTTTACGGCGCTTCTTTTTGAAAACTACGATCTTGGCGCCACGACCGTGGTCAACCACAGTTGCGGAAACTTTCGCGGCGCCAACCACTGGCGCAGCGGACCCGCCACCATCGCCACCGCCGCCCGCCGACAACAGCGCGTCCAGCTCGATTGCCTTGCCGGCTTCCGCCTCAATTGAAGGGATACGAATCGTGCTGCCCTTTTCCACGACAAATTGCTTGCCGCCGGTCTTAATAACTGCGTAGGCCATCTCTTTATCCTCTCAGACGAGCCCGGTCGCCATCGAAAAGTCGATTATTATAGGCATCTTAACCACAAACGGCAACCGCTCACGCTTAGCCTGCGAGTGCCCCGACCCCACTTTGGGTTTTCGGCATTTTTGCTCCGTTTTGCATTAGAAAATGCTCCATGAAGCTGGTGGAGATGTCGCCCGCCTTAAACTTCGGATCGTCCATGATCTTCAGGTGGAGCGGAATCGTCGTCTTGATGCCCTCAATTACCATCGCCTCCAGCGCTCGTTTCATGCGCGCAATTGCCAGGTCTCGCGTGCGTGCATGGGTGATTACCTTGGCGATCATTGAATCGTAAAAAGGTGGCACACTGTAGCCCGCGTACACATACGTGTCGACGCGAACTCCCGGGCCACCCGGTAAGTTAAAAGCAGTGATCAATCCGGGTGACGGTGCAAATGTCTCCGGGTTCTCTGCATTGATGCGGCACTCAATCGCGTGCCCTACGATCATAAGATCGTCTTGCGTATACCCGAGAGGTTCGCCTTCGGCAATCCTGATCTGGTTACGAACAATGTCGGCCAGCGTCACCATCTCCGTTACCGCGTGCTCGACTTGGATGCGCGTGTTCATCTCCATGAAATAGAACTTGTTATCTTTATCGAGTAAAAACTCCACCGTACCGGCGCTCGCATATCCCAGCTTCTTGCACGCGGCGACTGCCGCGTCTCCCATTTTATTGCGCAACTCCGGTGAGAGCACGGGCGATGGCGCCTCTTCCAACAGCTTCTGGTGACGCCGCTGTATGGAACATTCGCGCTCGCCCAGATGTATGCAGTCGCCATATTCATCCGCCATCACCTGTATCTCGATATGGCGCGGGTCCTGGACGTAGCGTTCTATGTAGACACTGCCATCCTTGAAAGCCGCGGCTGCTTCAGTCGATGCGGTTTCCAGCGCCTTGCCCAGCTCGTCTTCAGAGTGAACGATGCGCATGCCACGACCACCGCCTCCGGCAGACGCTTTTACGATTACTGGAAACCCGATCTCGCGCGCCACCTTCAAACCCTCAGCTTCCGAAGTGATGGGTTCAGGACTACCCGGCAACACTGGCAAGCCGGCTTCTGCCATCGCGCGCCGGGCTTTAACCTTGTCGCCCATCAAACTAATTATGTCTGCGGGAGGGCCGATGAATTTGATATTGCAGGCAGCGCAAATTTCGGCAAAGTAGGACGACTCGGCAAGGAACCCGTAACCGGGATGAATGGCGTCGACGTTAAAAATCTCGGCCGTACTAATGATTGCGGGGATATTCAGGTAACTCTGCGCGGAAGGCGCCGGGCCTATGCACGCGGCTTCATCGGCAAAACGCACATGAAGCGAATCGCGATCGACGTCGCTATGAACGGCAACAGTGCGGATGCCCATTTCTTTGCACGTCCAGATAATACGACAGGCAATCTCACCACGGTTGGCGATCAGAATCTTCTTAAACTTTCGTGTGCCCGAGTTCATTTTGGTGCAAAGTCCGACGTCCAACGTCTAATGTCCTGGGTCCTCATTGGACGTTAGACATTGGACGTTGGACGTTTTGACCGCTACTTTTTAATGCCAAACAGCGGCTGGCCATATTCAACCGGCTGCCCATTCTCGACGTAAATCTTCGCGACCTCGCCAGTAGCCTCTGCCTGAATTTCATTCATCAACTTCATTGCCTCGATGATGCAGACAACTGTTTCTGGCTCGACCTGGCTGCCGATTTTTACAAACGCCTCGGTTTGAGGAGACGCGGCGCGATAAAAAGTTCCGACTATCGGCGAAGGGATGATGTAGAGGTCCTGATCTTCAGAGGCTTGCGTTTGGGCTTTGGCTCCCGGATGGGATGGCGCGGATGTGGGTGACGCTTTTGTTTCGCTAACCGGACCGCTAGTCGGCGCAGATCCGACTATATCCTGCGCAGAGTCAACAACGCCCACTCCGGTTTCACCACCTTCGGCGCCCCGACGAAAACGCACGCGAAAACCTTCGCGCTCGAGCTCAAACTCCGTAAAGTCGTTCTCACGAATTAACTCAATGAGCTCACGCAACTCATCCATGTTGACCGAAGTTTCAGTGGCAATAGATCGATTGCGGCGACGGCGGCCCCGGACACGTTCACTCGAACTTTCGCCCTCGCTCTCCGGTAGTAGCTCGGCCCCTGCTTTTTCGCTTTCGTGATCGTTCATCTTTTTCGGTCTTACTTATCGCCAGCCTCTTGCACCCTATCAAAGTGTTGAGCCCCAAAAGACTCGGGTTGGCGTGGCCGATCGTCATTTGGGGCATTGCTCGGGAGTGCTCATGCCGGCACTCGGCGTTAGTCGGACGCTCGCGTCTAGTTCTCTTCGCCGGCATTAGACTCCGGCTCTGGCGTCGCGGTCTCAACTGATGTCTCAGCAGAAGCCTGGCTTGAACTTTCGTCTGACGTCTCAGCGGGTTCAGCTTTGCTGCCAGCTTTAGTGGTCGTGTCAGCCGCTTCTTTCTTTGTGGCGCTACCGCGCGCAGTCGCGCTGCCCTTCTTCTTCTTTGAACCAGTAGTCTTTCGTTTCCTGGCGGCTTCGAGGGCTTCGCGCTCGCTTTGGTTATCTACCAATTCAATTATGGCTAGCTCGGCATTGTCTCCCGCCCGGCGTCCCAGTTTGAAGATCCTGGTGTAACCGCCCGGTCGATCCTTGTAGCGTTCTCCGAGTTCATCAAACAAACGCTTCAGCGCCGCCACGCCGGCAGTTCTCGGCAGACGCAACTGTCCGCGCTTACCGGTTAATGCGGATTGCTGCATATTCCCCGCGTGAAAGAACCCCGCCGCCTGGCGTCGCAAATGCAGAGCGCGCGCACCGGAATCTTCACCCTCAAGACCATTCGCCTTGCGAGAAAGGGTGATAGCACGCTCGACAAAAGGCCTGAGCTCTTTTGCTTTCGGCAGCGTGGTGACAATACGCTCCTCGCGAGAATTAATCAGCGAGACGGCAAGATTGCGAAGCATTGACATGCGATGTTCGCTGGTTCGCCCAAGTTTGCGATGTGCTTTTTGGTGTCGCATGACTCTAAAAACCTGTCGTTTCCGTAACCATGATGTAGCGCCGCAAGCGCCGAAGTCTCTATTCTTCGTCGGCGAAGTCGCTGAGATCGGCGCCGTCGCGACCACCCGTTCCGGGGATGGGATTTCCCTGCTCGTCAAATTCCATCCCAAAATCCAGACCCATCCCGTTTAAGATTTCCTTAATCTCGTTAAGCGACTTTTTGCCGAAATTTTTCGTGGCCAGCATTTCCCGTTCGCTGCGCTGCACCAAATCACGAATCGTCCTGATATCCGCATTCTTCAAACAGTTGTAAGAACGTACGGACAACTCAAGCTCGTCCACCGAACGATCCAATTGATCGTTACGCGGCAGTGGCGGCCGCTCTATCTTTGAGTAAGCGAAATCGTCGGTGTCCTCTTCAAAGTTGATGAAGATTGACATGTGATCCTTAATCAACTTTGCCGCCAAACCGATCGAGTCTTCCGGCTTGACGGAGCCATCGGTCCAAACCTCGATTGTGAGCTTATCAAACTCGGTGTTCTGCCCGAGCCGTGCGGCCTCGACTGTGTAATTGACTTTCTTGACAGGCGTATGCACGGAGTCAATCGGAATGTAGCCGAGCGAGAGATCTTCGTCGAAGTTTCTATCGGCGGAAACGTAGCCGCGCCCGCGTTTCAGCCGCATTTCAATTCTTAACGAGCCTCCTTCGCTAACTGTGGCGATGTGCACCGAAGGGTCCAGGACTTCCACATCTGCATCCGCCTCGATATCCGCAGCGGTAACCTCGCCGGCCGAGTCTTTTGAAATCCTCAAAGTCTTCGACTCGTTGCCGTGTAATTTGAAAGGCACCTGCTTCAGATTCAGAATTACGTCGGTAGCGTCTTCTACAACTCCTTTGATTGACGAGAACTCGTGTTCGACCCCTTCAATCTTCACCGCGGTCACCGCGGCGCCCTCAATCGAAGAAAGCAGTGCTCGTCGCAACGAATTGCCAACGGTGGTACCGAAGCCGCGTTCGAAAGGCTGAGCGGAGAAGCGGCCGTACCGTTCGGTAAGTGTTTCAGCGTCCGCCGCCAGGCGACGAGGCATCTGAAATCCGGTCCAGAGATTATTTTGGTCCATAGCCATAGCGTTTTAGGTCCCGATTTTAGAAAAAGCTGTTATCCGCGAACGGCAATTCACTTGCAGCCCGCAGGTCTTCTAACTACTTACTATAAAGCTCAACGATAAGCTGCTCGTTGATTGAGCGGTCAATATCTTCGCGAGCAGGCAGTCCGCTGATACGGGCCGCCATCTCTCCGCCATCCTGTGAGATCCAGGACGGACGTCCGCGTCCGGAGGCCGTCTGCCAGGCGCCTTCGATGTGCGGATTCTTGCGGCTTCCCTCTTTGATGCTGATTGCCTCACCGGCCCTGACCTGATACGACGGAATGTCTACTTTCTTTCCGTTGACCAGGACATGACCATGATTAACCAATTGACGTGCTTGTCGGCGAGAGGTTGAAAACCCGGCGCGATAGACGGCGTTGTCCAGGCGTCGCTCGAGCAGGAACAACAGGTTCTCACCCGTGATTCCCTTCATGCGTGCCGCGCGTTCGAAATAGTTACGGAACTGTCCTTCAAGGATGAAATAGATGCGCTTGACCTTCTGCTTTTCGCGCAACTGCTGGCCATAGCCGACCAGCGCCTTGCCGCGACGCATTGAGTTGCCGTGCTGTCCGGGCGGTTGTGTACCGCGTTTTTCAATCGGACAAGAAGGCTTGTAGCATCTATCACCTTTAAGAAAAAGCTTTGCGCCCTCGCGGCGGCATAAGCGGCACACCGCATCTCTATACCTAGCCAACTGTTTTCTGCCTCCAGTCTAAATTCGACGGAAAAGTTTACAGGCTGCGTCTTCTCAATTCTGAGATCTGAGATCTCAGATTCAGCTGAAAGCTGAAATCCTGAAACCAAGAAACGCTGGCCCTTCATCCTTTAGGTTATTCAAGTGTCAAATCCGCGATCTCAAATTTGAAATCACAGATCTCAAAAACTAACTGCACAAACTACTAAACTCTTCGCCGCTTGGGCGGTCGACAGCCATTGTGTGGAATGGGAGTCGTGTCGCGAATCGTTACTACCCTGATCCCGGCATTAGCGATCGCCCGAATCGCGGATTCCCGGCCGCCACCGGGTCCCTTAACTCGAACCTCGCACTGCTGCATCCCGGCCTCGTGAGCCTTTTTCGCGGCTTCGTAAGCGGCTTGCTGCGCGGCAAAGGGAGTCCCTTTGCGCGAACCTCTAAATCCGCGCGCGCCGGCCGACGATTGAGCGATGAGATTACCCTCGAGATCAGTTATCGAGATCATCGTGTTATTGAAAGAGGCGGCAACGTGGGCAATACCCACGGGAACATTCTTCTTCTCTTTCTTACGAAAAACCTTTTTCTTTCCAGTAGCTTTTGCCATATCTTTGTCAGTCGTCAGTGGTCAGTGGATAGCGTGGTTTACAACGGACCACGGTCAACGGGCAATTGACTATTTCTATTTCTTACCTGGCGCCTTCTTCTTAGCGATAGTTGCGCGTCTTGGACCCTTCCGCGTGCGAGCGTTTGTGTGTGTGCGCTGACCACGAACCGGCAGCGACCGGCGGTGACGCAAGCCCCGGTAGCAACCGATATCCATCAAGCGCTTGATGTCCATCTGGATGCGCTTTCGTAGGTCGCCTTCGATTTCGCCCTGCGCTTCGAGAATCGCCCTGATCCGGCTCAGTTCGTCCTCATTCAAATCTCTGACGCGAGTATCCAGGTTGACTGCAGCCTCGGTGAGGATCGAGCTTGCGCGCGAACGACCGATCCCGTAGATGTATGTCAGCCCAACCTCGGCCCGTTTGTTCGGTGGAAGATCGACGCCAGCTACACGTGCCATTTTTAGTAAATACTCTCCCGTTTATCTTTGATTGCGACTCGCCTATTGATTGGCAATCGCAAATCGAAAAGCGAAAATAGTTTATCCCTGCCGCTGCTTATGTTTTGGATTGACGCAAATCACACGCACCACTCCCTTGCGGTGAATTACTTTGCACTTGTCGCACATTTTTTTTACCGAAGCACGGACTTTCATTTTATCGAACCCTCAAATCTCTTCTGCTCAAAGCCGGTATGGCTGTTATTTATAGCGGTAAGTAATTCGCCCGCGGTTAAGGTCGTAAGGTGACAGCTCTACCAATACTCGATCTCCCGGGAGAATCCGAATAAAGTGTTTGCGCATCTTTCCCGAAACGTGCGCAAGCACCTGATGCTGGCTGTCTTCCAATTCGACCCGAAACATAGCGTTAGGCAAAGTCTCAAGGACTTTGGCCATAACTTCTATAGCTTCTTCCTTCGCCATATCCGCTCAGAACGAATCTTGCCTGTACCGACAAACTGCAAATAGTAACATGCCAAAATGGCTTTGCCAAGCCGCGCTGGCCGTTAGGGTTAGAGCTTCAAGTCGAAGTCGCAACACCGCCTTTCAGCGCCCTCTGGACGGCAATCCTGGTGAGCACCTCGGGGCCTTCCTCGGTTATAGCGATGGTGTGTTCAGCGTGTGCACTCGGCCTTCCATCCAGGGTCACCACCGTCCAGCCGTCGGCCAAAACCCTGGTGTGATGGGTGCCCAGATTGATCATCGGTTCGACGGCAAAAACGTATCCGGCCTTTATTTTGGGACCCTGTCCGGGCTTGCCGTAATTTGGTATCTGTGGGTCTTCGTGCATGCGGCGACCTATCCCGTGACCTACATACTCTCGCACAACCGAATAGCCGCGAGCTTCCGCATGCTGCTGTACAGCGGCGCCAATATCTCCTAAATGTTTACCCGGCCGGCACTCCTCAATCGCAAGCTCCAGACACTCCTCGGTGACACGAACGAGCGCCAGCCTCTCATCGCTCACTTCCCCAACCGGCACCGTGGTCGCGGTGTCACCTACAAACCCCTCCAGCGTGACCCCGCAATCGATGGAAAATATGTCGCCTTCCTTCAGCTTATAATCGGAAGGAAAACCGTGAACAACCTGCTCGTTAACAGACGCGCAGATGGAATAGGGAAAGCCGTGATAACCCTTGAACGTCGGCAGCCCGCCGGCGTCCCGGATCATTTTTTCCGCAGCGCGATCAATTTCAATAGTAGCGACGCCGGGTTTCACCAGCGCCTTTAGCTCACTGAGTACAAGCCCCGTGAGCTGCCCGGCAGCCCGCATTTTGTCGAGCTCTTTTTTTGACTTTCCGATAATCATACCCAACGTTGACAGGAAACTAGACAGATAAACCGTTGCTCAATACATCGCCGGTTGTCATCATCTTCACGATGTCCCGGTAGATTGCTTCGGGTTCTCTGGTGCCATCGACAACATGCAGAAGATTTGCTGTTTTGTAGTAATCGAGCAGCGGACGTGTCTGCTCCTCGTAGGTAGCAAGTCGTGCTTGCACAGTGCCCGGATTATCATCAGATCGATGTTGGAGCTGAGCCTGAGGATGCAGGTCGCAGACATTATCAACCTTCGGCGGCTTGAAATAAATGTTATAGATTTCACCGCATACCGGGCAGTTTCGCCGTCCCACCATCCGCTTAGCCAGCATCTCGCGCGGGACCTGGATTTCAATAGCTTGAATCTGCTTGCCCTGCTCAGTGGCCAGTTTCTCGAGAATGGCAGCCTGGGCGGGGGTCCGTGGAAATCCGTCGAGGATATAGCCGTTCTTACAATCATCTTGAGCAGTTCGCTCACGTACCACCCGGATCGTCAGATCGTCAGGCACTAGTTGACCGGCTTCCATCAGCGCGCGGACCTCTGCCGCAAGTGGCGTCTGCGCTTCCTTAAGCGCGCGAAACATGTCGCCAGTCGAAATTTGCGGCAACTTCAAGCGTTCATGAAGCAAGCGCGCCTGCGTACCTTTTCCAGCACCAGGCGCACCCATCAAGACTATGATTTTCGACATAACGAATTTTCGATTGCTGATTGCCAATTTCCGATTGGCCTCTCGACCTCAACTTGAGTGACGTGCAAATCGGCAATTGAAACTTGGCAATCGAAAATAGCTTCAGGCCCTTCGTCCTCGGAGACGTCCGCCGCCCCCAAGGAATCCTTCGTAGTTTCGCATTACGAGTTGGGCCTCAATTTGGGCCACCGTGTCCATGGCGACGCCCACGAGAATCAGCAACGAGGTACCACCAAAGTAAAACTGATAACCCATACCCGTGGGGATCCACGACATACCCGGTGTGCTGGTTACAAACGCATCGAGCCAGGTGCCAATCAACGGCAGCCGAGCAACTTTAAATCCGCTCAGCATGAACTGCGGCACAAAAGCAACCAGTGCCAGGTAAACAGCGCCCACGACCGTCAACCGCGTGAGGATACTATTCAGATACTCAGCCGTAGCTCTGCCCGGCCGAATGCCCGGCATAAAGCCGCCGTGCTTGCGCAGGTTATCAGCTACTTCCTCAACGTTGAATACTATTGAGACGTAAAAGAAAGTGAAGAAAATTATCAACGAAAGAAAGATCAATTCGTAATAGGGATCGCTGGCATGAAAGCTCTGAAAGAAGGTCCAGATTTTTCCCCAGGTTGAACTCAACTTATTGGGATCGGGAGGGAACGCTGCAAAAAGACTCTGCGGCATTGAAAGAACTGACGACGCAAAGATTACCGGAATGACGCCGCCCATATTGATCTTCAGCGGCATGGTGGTTTGTTGGCCGCCCACTATTTGCCGGCCGACATGTCGTTTGGCATAGCTTACCGGTACCTTGCGCCTTGCCGCTTCGACAAAAACGATAAAGGCGATAATCGCTACTAATGCCAGCACCAGGGCGAAAACTCCGAGGGTCTCTAGCGTGTCGCCACTGCGCAACCGCTCCGATACCTGTATGACCCCGCGCGGCAATCCGATTACAATGCCCGCAAAAATCAGAAGTGAAATACCGTTGCCGATGCCGCGCTCGGTAATCTGTTCGCCCAGCCACATCACAAAGATAGTGCCCGTGGTTAGCGTCAGTACGGTGGTCAGCAGAAAGCCCCACGTCGGCGCCCCGACTCCGTTAACCTGCAACCAGTGCGCAACAAACGAAGTCTGAATACCGGCCAGTCCGACAGTCAAATACCGGGTCCACTGGTTGATCTTCTGGCGGCCCATCTCGCCCTCTTCCTGCAGTTTCTTCAACGTTGGATAGACGACGGTCATGAGCTGCAGAATAATTGAAGCCGTGATGTAAGGCGTAACGCCGAGAGCAAAAATTGAGATCGTACGGAAGTTCCCGCCCGAAAAGAGATCGAGCACGCCCAGAAGCGTTCCCGCAACGTCCTGCCAAACCTGGTCCAGTCGATCCCTGTTGATTCCAGGGGCGCCAATGTGTGCGCCGAGACGATAGACGGCGAGCATGCCAAGCGTAAACAAAATGCGCCGGCGAAGATCCGGCACATTGAACATATTGCGAATAGCCGCAAAAAACTTATCCATCAGCGTCCTTTCGCCCGCGCTTCTGAGAGCTACGCCACCTTGCCGACTTCCGCGGCGATTTCCGTTACCGCCCCGCCGGCTTTTTCGATCTTCTCGCGCGCGCTTTTCGTAAATCGGTGCGCAGAAATGCGAAGCGGCTTCGACAGTTCCCCGTTCCCCAGCACAACTACATCATGTTTCGCCTTCTTTATTATCCCGCGATTATGCAGGAGCTCGGGGGTTACTTCTTCGTTAGCCTGGAAACCGCGATCGAGCGCCGCCAAACTAACTTCGAGCCAGCGCTTCTTGAAGATATTTGTGAATCCACGTTTGGGCAAGCGACGATGCAGCGGCATCTGGCCGCCCTCGAAGCCGATCTTGGCGGAGTAGCCGGAACGCGATTTTTGCCCCTTTTCTCCACGGCCGGCAGTCTTCCCTAAACCAGAGCCCGGCCCTCTTCCCACACGCTTCTTCTTATGCACCGAACCCTTGGCGGGTTTTAGATTATTGAGACTCAATGCCATGATGTTTTTGAACTCTGTACTTTGTGTTTTAGAACTTTGAACTTTGTCCTGAGCGTTTTCATGCGAACTTCAAAGCACCAGGTTCAAGGCTCTTATTCAACTATCCGCAACAGATGGGGCACCTTTGCCACGGCGCCGCGCATAGAAGCCGTATCCGGACGCTCCACGATCTGGTTGAGCTTGGTCAGACCCAAACTGCGAACCATCTGCTTATGAGTTTTCGGCGTAGCTATAAAGCTTCGGTAATATTGAATGCGAATCTTGCCCGTTTTCCCCGCCTGAGCGTTTTTGCTCTTCGTCTTTGCTGCTGGACTTTTTGCTGTTCTGGGCATAAAACCTTCTCCACTCCAAGTATCGCGCTTTTAGATTTCTTCTACCTGCTTACCTCTTAGCCGCGCCAGTTCCATTGGATCTTTCATCCTGAGAAGAGCGTCAAAGGTTGCGCGCACAACATTGTGCGGATTGGTTGAGCCCAGAACTTTCGTGCGGACGTCGTGGACACCGACCGCCTGCATCACCGCACGCACTGCGCCCCCGGCAATCACGCCGGTACCTTCTGCCGCCGGCTTAACCAAAACGCGGCCAGCCCCAAATTTTCCAATCAATTGATGTGGCACCGTGTTTTTGATCAACGGCACGCGTATCAAGCTCTTTTTAGCGGCCTCGATTGCCTTCTTAATCGCCAGGGGCACTTCGCGCGCCTTGCCTGTTCCAAAGCCCACGTGGCCACCTTCGTCACCGACCACCACCAGGGCGGCGAACGACATGTTTTTGCCCCCCTTCACCACTTTGGTCACGCGGTTGATGGAGATGACTTGATCTTTTAGATCCAGGCCCTGGGCCGGGATGCGCTGTTTAGGTTGTCTCATTGCTTTTTAGTCTTCTTACGCGCCTTTCCGTCGCCCTGGCCTTCCGCTTTGCCTTCCACGTCTTCTCCCACCTTTGCGGCCTCTTCCTCGGCGTGCGCCGCTAATTCATTTTTGTTTAGACCAGCTTCTCGAGCCGCGTCAGTTAACGCCTTGATACGGCCGTGATATAAATAGCCGCCGCGGTCGAAGACAACACTGCTGATCCCCTTTTCGAGCGCGCGTTCCGCAATTGTCTTGCCGATCCGTCTGGCAGCATCGAGATTGCCGCCGGTAGATCCACGCAAATCCTTCTCGGTAGTAGATGCCGACACGATCGTCTTGCCGAGTTGATCGTCAACTACTTGCGCGTAGATATGATTCAGGCTGCGATAAACGGCCAGCCGCGGTCTTTCACCGTTACCTTTTACCTTGCGGCGAATTCGCCTGTGAATCGCCTCGCGAACTGTTGCTCTACTCGTATTTGCCATTTCTTTATCCGTGAAAGGTATATGGTGCGTGGTGAATAGAAGAAATCACCATTTACCAGCTACGATTTACTATTTACCCGTCTTACCAGGCTTCAGCTTAATGGGCACATCCGCGTAGCGAATGCCTTTCCCTTTGTAGGCATCCGGCTTGCGCAATTTATGCATTTCGGCCGCGACCTGTCCGAGCTTCTGCTTATCGATGCTCGTCAGCGTCAAGGTTGTCTGATACTGCTGGATGCTTCCCTTGGTCGTCATACGTTCGGCTTTGGCCTCAACGCCTTCGGGCAAAGGAAAGTCGATCGGATGTGAATATCCCAGGGAAAAAACTATCCGCTTGGCCTGCACGTCCGCCTTATAGCCGACTCCTACAACATCCATCTGCTTCGAGAACCCCTCGGTTACGCCGACGACAGCATTATTAGCCAGCGCGCGGGCCAGCCCATGCAGTGGCGCCAGATCGTCCGAAGTTCGTTCGGCACGAAGCTCATCGCCTTCGAGTTTGAAGCTTATGCCTTCGGGAATCGGGGTCTTCAAGCTGCCCTTCGGTCCCTTCACCTCGAGCGCCTGCTCCCCAATTGTCACCGAAACGCCCTTAGGTAACGTAATAGCCTTCTTGCCAATGCGCGACATAATCTACCTCAAGGATGAAGGCGGAAGGATGAAGGATGAAATCGTTTGTTTCATCTCAATTGCCTCATCCTTCATCCTTCATCCTTCATCCTTAATAAATCTGTGCCAACAATTCTCCGCCCATGTTTTCACGGCGCGCCGCTTTCCCACTCATCAGGCCCTTGGAAGTAGAAACAATGTTCACGCCGTAGCCGCCCAGAACCTTCGGGATTTCACTGGAGCCAACATAAACACGCCGGCCCGGACGCGAAACTCGCTCGAGGTGCGTTATCGACGAGGTACCCCGCGCGTCGTAACGCAGAAAAATACGAATCGTGCGTTTCAGGCCCTCGCCCTTCAGAACGAAGTTATTGATGTATCCCTCTTCCTTTAGAATCCGGGCAATCTCAAGCTTCAGTTTCGAGGCCGGGATATCCGCGCGCGAGTGCTTTGCCGCAATGGCATTGCGGATTCGCGTTAACATATCGGCGATAGGATCAGTCATCTATTAAAACTCCATTTTCGATTGCCAAATGTTTTGAGTACAAACTTTTGTTTGCTGGTTTAGTGGAGCAGCAAGCTAAAGCCTGGATTCTAAACGCATTCGGCCATGCGCTTACCAACTAGACTTAACGACGCCGGGAATCTGTCCCTCCAGCGCCAACTGGCGAAAACAGATGCGGCACAAATTAAACTTCCGCAGATAGCCGCGTGCCCTGCCACACCTCTTGCACCGTGTATAGGCACGAACCGCAAATTTTGGTTTTCGTTGCGATTTCGCAATCAATGATTTCTTTGCCATAAACTTTCAGATCTCAGATCTCAAATCTTAGATTCTGGTCAGAACGGTAACTCCCGAAGACTGCCTGACCTCTGACCGCTATTGCCTAAAAGGCATTCCTAATCCCTTCAACAGTGCCCGAGCCTGTTCATCATTTCGCGCTGTGGTAATAATCGAAATGTTCATGCCGCGCAATTTGTCGACCTTGTTAAAGTCGATCTCCGGGAAAATCAGTTGTTCACGTACTCCGATGGTGTAATTGCCGCGGCCATCAAAAGCCTTCGGCGAAACTCCACGGAAGTCACGAACGCGGGGCAAGGCAATCGATACCAACCGGTCCAAAAACTCATACATGCGATCGCCGCGCAGCGTGACCATCACGCCGATCGGCATTCCCTGACGGAGCTTAAACGATGCGATCGATTTCTTGGCCTTGGTGACAACCGGCTTCTGACCAGTGATTGAGCGAAGCTCGTCCACCGCCGTGTCGAGGATTTTGGCGTTGGCAATTGCCTCGCCCATGCCCATGTTCAGCACGACCTTCTGGACGCGCGGGATCGCCATCGGATTTTTGATCCCAAACTCCCTGGCAATCGCCGGAGCAACCTCTTTTTGATACCGCTCTTTTAACCTTGCTGCCATCTGCAAACCTCGTAAATGGTGAATGGTGAATGGTAAATGGTAACCGCCGACAAGCTGGGGTCTATTCACTATTTACTATTCACTAATCACCCTTCTTATTTTTCCAACGATTGCCCGCTGCCCGCAGCCACGCGAATCTTGGAACCGTCGCCCTCGATCTGATACTTAACGCGCGTGGCTTTGCCTGACTGGGGATCGATCAATTGAACGTTGGAAATATTGATAAAAGCTTCCTTCTCAATGATGCCACCACCACGATTGCTCTGCGGGTTTGCCCGCTGATGCCGCTTGATGACTCCCACGCCTTCAACCTTTATCTTCCCGTCTGCGGGCGCCACCTCCAGCACGCGACCACGCTTACCTTTATCGCGCCCGGCAATGACCACCACCTGATCGTTCTTCTTGATTTTTGACCGTTTTGTTCCCGCCATAACCCTCAAATAACCTCCGGCGCGAGCGAGACGATTTTCATGAAGTTCTTGTCGCGCAGCTCGCGCGCCACCGGACCGAACACGCGCGTGCCGATCGGAGTCCCGTCTTCTTTTATCAACACAGCCGCATTTTGATCGAAGCGGATGTAAGTCCCATCCTTGCGACGCACTTCTTTGCGCGTGCGCACGATAACCGCGTCCTGCACGGTTCCTTTTTTGATCGTGCCGTCTGGTGATGCTTCTTTGACGGTCACCTTGATCCGATCACCCAGGCTCGCGATCTTTCCGGTTGACCCGCCAATGGGCATAATCATCTCAACCCGTCTTGCGCCTGAATTGTCGGCGACCTCCAAAGAGGTCTGCATCTGAATCATGACTACACCCTCAGAAATTCGAATTTCGAATTTCGAATTTCGAAATTTTACTTCGCTGCTTTCTGCACTATCTCAATTACACGCCAGCGCTTCCGCGCGGACATGGGCCGTGTTTCAACAATTCGCACCTTATCGCCAATGGTTGCGCCCAGTTCGTCGTGCGCCATGAATTTGGACGTGCGACGAACATAGCGGCGGTATTTCGTGTGGCGCACCAGGCGATCAACGCGGACCACCACCGTCTTCTGCATCTTGTCGGAAACTACGGATCCAACCTTCTGCGAGCGATGCGCGCGCTTGGTGCCCCCAGCAGCCCCATTTGCCTCGCCAGCCGGAGTCGGTTCGGCGCCCGCGCTACCGCGTTCAGTAGTCGGCGTATTGCTGTCGGTAGTGCCGGCATTGCTTTCTGCTTGATTCTCTTCTGCCATTCTTCTCACTCAGTTACCGGAGACCCGGCGGTTTGTGCGTGTTTGCCAACGCGTGCAGGCGATAGCGCTGGCGTGTCTAATTCTCTACTTGCCTGTTATCTAACTTATTTAGCCGCAGCTGCTTCACTTGCCTGCGGCGCGCGTTGCCGCGTAATCGTATAAAGACGCGCCAGCGATCGCTTCTCCTCGCGGATACGTTTGACCGCATCCACTTCACCGAGGGCCAGCTTAAACTTCAACCGAAAGAGCGACTCTTTCAAGCGCGCGGTTTCCGCTCTCAATTCCTCTTCCGAAAAGTCGTGATACTTGTCCAGCTCTTCGCGCCGTTTCATATTTAGATCGCGCCTCCCTCTTGATCCGCGCGGGTAACAAACTTCGTCTTGATGGGAAGCTTTTGAGCGGCGAGGCGCATGGCGTCGCGCGCTGTCTTCTCATCCACTCCCTCAATCTCATAAAGAATCCGGCCCGGTTTGACTACTGCCACCCAGTATTCCGGCGCTCCCTTGCCCTTGCCCATGCGCGTTTCGGCCGGCTTCTTGGTTACCGGCTTGTCGGGAAACATCCGAATCCAGATTTTTCCACCGCGCTTGATGTGACGCGTCATCGCAATACGCGCCGCTTCAATCTGGCGATCCGTAATCCAAGCCGGCTCTAAACATTTGAGCCCATATTCACCAAAGCTGATCTCGCTGCCACGAGTAGCGACGCCAGTCATGCGTCCGCGCATCTGCTTTCGGTGCTTAACTTTTTTCGGCATCAACATAGCGTTTCACTCATTTCCGATTTCCAATTTCCGATTGCCGATTTTAAGACTTCCCTGCCTCTTCAATCGGCAATTGGCAATCGCCAATCGGCAATCCCTATCCGTTATCCCCGCGCGGTCGTCTACCATCAGACCCGCCACCACCCTCACGCTCGCGACGGGTGCGCGGACGCCGCTCGCGCTCACCCATGCGCGTCTCGTTAATCGGATCCGATCCGGTGCCGCGGGCCATGGCTGCTTTGGCGTCAAGAATTTCGCCCCGATAGATCCAAACCTTCACCCCAATCTGGCCAAAGGTCGTGCGGGCCTCTGCCAGCCCGTAATCGATGTCGGCGCGGAGCGTGTGCAGCGGAAGTTGTCCCTGGAGATGCCACTCGCTGCGAGCGATTTCAGCGCCGTTCAGACGGCCGCTAACTTTCACCTTGATTCCCTGCGCGCCAAATCTCAGCGATTCTTCCACCGCCTTGCGCATGGCGCGCCGAAAGGCGATTCGCTTCTCGAGCTGTGCGGCGATCTTTTCTGCCTGCAGTTGCGCGTTCAATTCGGGCTTATGAATTTCCTGAATCGAAACCAAAACCTCGCGGCCAGTCTTGGCTGAAAGATCGGTTTTCAGCTTGTCAATTTCTGCGCCTTTGCGCCCGATGATGATTCCCGGGCGCGAAGTGTAGATGATGATCTTGAGCCTGTTTGCCGCGCGCTCAATGTCGACGTGTGAAACGCCCGCACCAGCGAAGCGCTGCTTCAGATCGCGCTTCAGCCTGAGATCCTCCAACAAGTACTCGCCATACTGCTTCTTCGCAAACCAGTGCGAATGCCAGTCCTTGTTATAGCCGAGGCGGAATCCGTAGGGATGAACTTTCTGACCCACAATCTTCTCCAGTTCTTTCTTCAAATCTGGGATCTCAAATTTGAGATCTCAAATCAATCGCGGTTTTTCAATCTGAGATCTCGAATTTGAGATCTGAAATTTGAACTCTATTCTGCCTTCGCCTTCTTCTTTGCGGCGCGTTTGCTCGCCTTCTTCTCGCCCGCTGCCTTGGCGGCAGCGTCTGACTTTTCAGACGCCTCGGTCTTCGGCGCCAAGCGCTTTGCGCGCGGCGCGGCTGCCGCTCCGCCGCGTTTCCGGTCCTTGCTTTCCACTAGTTTCGCCGGCTTCCCTTCAATCGCCTTGCCGTCACCCTGCCGCTTGGCCTTTGGTTCCGGCCGCGCATCATTCGACAGCAGGATTGTGACGTGACAAAAGTGGCGCTGCTCGCGATAAGCTCGCCCTTGCGGCGCCGGACGCACGCGACGCCGGCCCTTAGTAGGTCCCCGATCGACGAACGCCGTCTTCACCCAAAGATCATCTGGATCAATGGCGACGTTTGCCTTTTCTGCCGCTTCATTGGCATTGGCAACCGCCGAACGCACACACTTCTCAATCAAATTCGAAGCGCGCTTGCTCGAATACCGCAGAATGGCCAGGGCCTTATTGACGTCTTTGCCGCGAATCATATCCACAACAAGCCGCGCCTTTTGCGCAGACCCGCGAAGATACCGGGCACTTGCTATCGCTTCCATACTCAATTTCCCCAGGCTCTGGAGTTTCGCGTTCCGGGTTCTTTAGGCGATCTTGAAACCCCGAAGTCGAAACTCCGAACTCGAAACTATTTCGCCGCCGGCGCGACCTTGGTCGCCTTTTCCACCTTGGTGCCGGAGTGTCCCTTGAAGGTGCGCGTGGGAGCAAACTCACCCAGCTTATGGCCCACCATGTTTTCCGTGACATAGATTGGCAGGTGCCGTTTGCCGTTGTGCACGCCAAACGTCAAACCAACCATGTCCGGAGTAATAGTCGAACGCCGCGACCAGGTCTTAATTACCGGAGGCCGGTTGCCACCCGCGCGCACGCGTTCGACAGCCTTCTGAACGCTCTTATCAATAAACGGTCCCTTTTTAACTGAACGTGCCATATTCGTCTCGCTTCGCTCGACTCATCAGTTTCGAGTTTCGAGTTCAGTGTTTCGAGTTTGTCTTTTCTAACTCGGAACCCGAAACTCGGAACCCGAAACTTTATTTGGTTCTTCGATCCTTCAAAATCATCCTCTGCGTTCGCTTGTTACTCCTCGTCTTATAACCACGCGTCGGTTGGCCCCAGGGCGTCACCGGATTTCGACCGCCGGAAGTTTTTCCTTCACCGCCACCATGCGGGTGGTCCACCGGATTCATCGCCACGCCGCGCACGTGCGGGCGAATACCTTTCCAGCGCGATCTGCCGGCTTTACCAAACGAAACGTTTTCGTGCTCGATATTGCCGACTTGCCCGATGGTCGCCTTACAAACCAGCGGTACACGTCTAACTTCGCCGGATGGCATACGCAGTTGCGCGTAGTCGCCTTCCTTGGCAACAAGCTGCGCAAACGCACCAGCCGACCGGGCCATCTGTCCGCCCTTACCGGGGCGCAACTCGATGTTGTGAATCTGTGTGCCCAGCGGGATATTTATCAGAGGCAGGGAGTTACCGGGCAAAATATCGGCCTCAGCGCCGCTCATGATTGTCTTGCCAACTTCAATCCCGATGGGAGCGATGATGTAGCGCTTCTCGCCATCGAGATACGTAACCAGGGCGATGTGGGCAGACCGGTTAGGATCGTATTCAATCTGCGTAATGCGGCCGGGCACGCCTTCCTTGTCGCGCTTGAAATCAACAATGCGATAGAAGCGCTTATGACCGCCGCCACGTCGCCGCACGGTAATCCGTCCGTCGCTATTGCGTCCTGAGATTCGCTTCTTCGGCTCCAGGAGAGACTTCTCGGGAACCGCACCCGCGGTCAACTCATCTCGCGTCAGATAAGTCTGGTACCGGCGCGCCGGAGAGGTTGGTGTTAGTTTCTTAATACCCATTTTATTTATTTCCGATTTTCAATTGCCGATTGCCGATTTGAAAACCTCTCAACAAAGCGCCAATCGGAAATCGGCAATTGGCAATTGGCAATGTTAGATACTCTCACCGTAGTCCACGGGCTTCTCGCCGTGCTTCAACGTCACGTAAGCCTTTTTCCACGACGGCTTTCGTCCTTCGAAGCGGCCGCGCCGCGCCGTCTTTCCCATAAAATTGATGGTGCGCACCTGTTCTACTTTTACCTGAAAGATAGATTCGACGGCCGACTTTATCTCCGGCTTGGTTGCGCGCCGATCAACTCGAAACGTCAACAACTGCCCCGTGTCCTGCGACTCTTCCTTCGCGACCAGGGCTTTTTCCGTTATCACCGGCGACTTGATGATGTCCCAAACTGTTCTCATTACTCAGCCGCCTCCTTCTTTTTCCGGGCCGCAGGCTTTTTCCGGGCCGCAGGTTTCGCAGCTTTCTCCGCCGGCTTTCGCGCGCGCTTTGGCTTTGCCACTGGCTCTGCCGCCCCGCCAGCCTCGACTTTCACTGCCGGCGTCGACTCGTCTCGCGCACGGCTTTCGGTCTTTGGTCCCAACAGCTGCTCGAGCTCTTTAACCGCCGCCTCAGAAATAATTAGTTTCTCGTGATACAGCAGGTCGTAGATATTAAGGCCGAAACTGTTAACTACCTTGGCGCTTTGCACGTTCCTGGTCGACAGCTTCAGGTTCTCGTTATCCAGCGAATCAACAATCAAAGTCTTGCCTTCGAGGCCCAACTGTTTGAGTGTGGCAACAAACTCTTTGGTCTTCGGCTTGTCGAGTGTCCAACCATCGACCAACAACACCTTGCCCTCACGCACCCGCTCGGAAAGCGCGGAACGCAACGCTCCCTGACGCATCTTCTGCGGCATGTTGTAGGACCAGTCGCGCGGCTGCGGACCATGCACGTTGCCGCCACCCTTCCAAAGCGGTGAACGAAGCGAGGCGATACGCGCCCGGCCCGTGCCCTTCTGCTTCCATAGCTTGCGCCCGCTGCCGGAAACGTTCCCGCGCGTTTTAGTGGCTGATGTTCCCTGGCGGCCGTTGGCCATGAAGTTTCTGACGGCCGCGTGAATCAGCGCCTCATTTAACGGCGCGCCAAACACGGCGTCAGACAATTCGACTTCGCCAACCTCTTCGTTTTTTAAGTTGCGCACCTTAACGGTAGGCATGTCTCACTCCAGTTGTCAGTAATGAGTAATGAGCTAAAACCAAAACCTGAGAGCGCCGAGTGAAGGGGCCGTCCTCATCACTCATTACTCATCACTCATTACTACCTCTTCTTCTTCTCGTGTTTTCCGGCTTTCTGAACCACCACCACACTGCCGTTCGCGCCGGGAACCGCGCCGCGAATCATCAGGAGATTGTTCTCCGTGTCGACCCTTGCAACCGTCAGCCCTTTCACGGTAACGCGCTCGTCGCCCATGTGGCCTGACGACCGCGTGCCTTTGATAACTCGCGACGGATAAGCGGAAGCGCCAATCGAGCCGGGCGCGCGCACGTTCATCGAGCCGTGGGATTCCGGTCCCCGATTAAAATTGTGGCGCTTGACGGTGCCGGCAAAACCGCGACCTTTGGATTTGCCCACTACGTCCACGACGTCGCCATCGGCAAACTGATCGACAAGAATCTTGTCACCAACGTTTAAGTCGCTTGAAGATTCATCCAAACGAAATTCCTTGAGAATGCGAGTCGGCGGGACACCGCCACCGGTTTTCTCGAAGTGCCCACGCATTGGCTTGGTCACGTTCTTCAACTTTGGCGGTCGCTCGTCCACCAGTCCGACCTGGACAGCGTCATAACCATCGACGCCTGCCGCAGATTTCTTTTGCACCACCACGCATGGCCCAGCTTTAATGACGGTGACCGGCGTAACCATGCCATCTGCCGCAAAAATCTGCGTCATGCCGATTTTTCTTCCGATGATTCCGTTAATCATAGGTCATTTCCAATTGCCGAATTCTGATTGCCAATTTGAAATACTTATCGACAACAATTCACGTCCACATAAAACCGGTTTCCAGCGCCAGCGGCCAATTGGCAATCGGAAATCGGCAATGCCGCTACTGCCGGCCGAAAGCTTTAATCTCAACATCAACACCGGCTGGGAGATCCAACTTCATCAGCGCATCAACCGTCTGCGGTGTTGGGTCGAGAATATCCATCAGCCGCTTATGCGTTCTGATTTCAAATTGCTCGCGCGATTTCTTGTCCACGTGCGGCGAGCGAAGCACTGTCCACTTGTTCTTCACCGTGGGCAAGGGTATCGGGCCGGCCACGCGCGCGCCGGTGCGCTTCGCTGTTTCCACGATCTCCGCAGTCGACTGATCCAACACGCGGTGATCGTAGGCTTTCAGTCTGATTCTGATCTTTTCGTTCAGCATTCTTTGTTGGCCTTCGGTCTTCGGTCTTTGGTTCTTGGTCTTTGGTCTTTGGTCTTTGGTTCTTGGTCTTTGGTTTTTGTCTTGCTTTTTTTGAGATCTCAAATTTCAGATCTCAATCTCAGAACCAAATGCCTAAGACCTAAAGGCCTAAGACCCAAAACCTAACTTCTATTCCACCACTTCCGAGACGGTGCCGGCGCCGACCGTGCGGCCGCCTTCGCGTATCGCGAAGCGCAATCCCTTCTCCATTGCTATGGGCGCGATCAGCTCGATCTCCATCGCCACATTGTCTCCAGGCAT
>DASXQM010000154.1:0-6030 GCA_036507195.1 Pyrinomonadaceae bacterium
AGAAGCGCATGCCTAAGCTCTCTTGTTACCTCGATCGGTGGATCGCGCCGACGTCGGGCAAGTTGCCACTCTCGCTTAAATTACAACTGCGTTGGTGCAGCATGCTGGTTGTGATCTGCACCAAGAACGCGATCGATTTGAGACTGTGACAACGGTCTATATAGGAGCTCGTACGCACGCTCGGAATAATCAATCAACATGTACAGCACATCACGGTAGGCCCAATCAGGAATAGCTCGTCTACGCTCGTTCTCGACCCTTCCGTGCTGAGCATTTATTCGAGCCAGAGTACGGTGTGCTGTTTCCTCATCTACAAACACAATCTGCTGAGCATAACGGACCGTGGAGAAGAGGCGTCCGATCGGATCCCGCGGAATCTCGCCTGTGAAGAACAACCAATCGACGGCCTTGTTAAGTGCAAACTCGGCAGCTGAACCCGCGAAGATCATCAAGACAAGATCTGGGTCTCCCCAAATCTGACGCACCATCGAGCGGCAATCGACGAAGTCAATCGAGGTCGACGTTTTCGGATCACTTAAGGGTGATGCTGGAGTGCGTTCAGAAGAAAGACTCACCATTAGGTGAAGTTAAATCTATATCACTCAATGCGGTCAAACCTGTTCGCGGAGTCTTTAGCATTCGGCGTGCAAATATGATTCGCGGAATCTATTGTTCAGGAGATTTGTTTCCAGACGGCGGTCCGACGCGCCGTACCAAATCCATGAAGCGTGGATCTGACCTGAGCGGATCGAAAAACGGGTCGGTCTTCAGATAGAGTATCAACCACGAGTGATCCTGATAAGACTTCTCCAGCCATTCGACGGCTCGTTCCTTATTTCCCAGCCCGGTATAAATAATCGCCATATCTTCCGCCCGCGCCCGTTTCTGTTTTAGCAATTCGTTTAACTTCTCGAGAACGGCAAGAGCCGCCTTTCTATCACCCGATTTTTCGTGAGCGGTGCCGAGTAGCGCCAGCAACTTCGGGGCACCTCCTGAAAGATTGAAAGCCCTCTCAAATTCTGCTCTCGCCTCTTGGTGCATCCCTTTTTGCTGATAGTTCATCCCGAGATTCCAATGAGCTGTAACAAAGTCTCGATCCATTTCGAGCGTGTTCCGACATTGATCGATCGCCTCATCATAACGACGCGCGAGATAAAGTGTTTGTCCGAGCAGCGCGTTGATAATTAGCGAGGTCGGATCAAGTTGCTGCGCCCGTTTGAACTCCTGGAGCGCTTCAGCCAGTCGCCCGGTATGAACCAGATATTCGCCGTACCACTGATGGGCGGTCGCATAGTTCGGATTCATTTCCAGGGCTCGCTGGAATTGTTTATCTGCCTCTGCCCAGTCCCAGTAATCCGCGGCGATGGCAGCCAGAGTTGCGTACGGCTCGGGGAGTTGGCTATCAATTTCAAGGGCTCTCTGCGCATAGGCTTTAGCCTTGGGATGCGTCTCGGTAAACCGCGCCGTGGTATGACCAGGCAAAACGACATAAGCGTCAGCTAACCCGGCATAGGCGAGCGCATAGTTCGGGTCTTTCGCAATCGCCTGATTGAAATAGTCAATTGACTTGTTCAAAGTCTCGGCCGTCCGCTTGTTCCAAAAATAGCGCCCCTTCACATAGAGGCTGTATGCCTCGGCGTTTCTCGTGTACCCCTTCGCCAGTATCTCCTTTTCGCCGCCGGTGACCTTGACGATGGCGTCCGCCACCTGCCGGGAAATCGAATCCTGCACGCCGAAGATGTCTGTGAATTTCTCATCGAACTTATCCGCCCAAAGTTGTCTGCCATCCGCAACGCTGACTAACCGGACCGTTACTCGTATTCTTTCGCCCGCTCTCTGAATGCTGCCGTCAAGCACGGCATCCACGCGCTGTTCCCGTCCGGCGGCCATCGCATCTTGTTCCAATCCTGCGTACCGGCGCACCGCGCTCGTCGGCCTGACATCCACTTGCCTGAGGCGGCTCAGTCTGGTGATCAGAGTGTCTGCTATTCCCAGTTCGAGCGATTCGTCTCGGGCGTCGGCGGCCAGCGGTTTGAATGGCAGCACTGCGATGGATTTAATTTGAGTATTCGACGCTGATGTGACCGTTGGCCTCACTCGCTTCAGGACAACGAGAACACCTGCGACGATCACGATCATTGTCAGGCCGGCAAATAGCAGAGAGCGCCAGCCTACGAAGCGAGGACGACCCAAGTTTCCAGTTTCATCTCTTCGTACTACAGCGCCGGGCGGTAGATCTATGAAACCACCCCCGGTATGACTGTCCTGGCCGATTTGCACCTGCTCCTTTTCGGTCTCGACTGTGAGCCGCGAGAAGGTGTGACGTTCAATTACCGTCGTCTCTTCCTCCTCGTCCAGGTGACTTAAGCTGCCGATGAAGCGATAGCCGTGGCCTGGCACAGTCGCGATGTAATGCGGATTCTCTTTCCGTTCACCCAAAGCCTTGCGAATCGCTGAGACCTGAACGGTCAGGTTCGATTCTTCGACGATCTGATCGGGCCAGACGCGACTGAACAACTCTTCCTTTTCGATCAGGCGCCCGCCGTTTTCAATCAGCACCACCAGCATGTCAAAAGCCTTCGCCGGCAACGTGACTGGCGTGCCGTCACGCAGCAATTCGCGGTTCCGCACATCGAGCCGGAAATTATCGAACGCGTAAATCTGTTGCTTTTCTTCAAGCATCGCCGTTATTCGGCAGCTTCGGAAAAAATTCGGAACGTCTTCAGGACTTTCGGAGGGGCGCACCCGCAAGATGCGTGGCGCTCAGGGGGATTTCGATCAGGGCGTTAGATCGGGCGCGATTCTAACAGAAGCGCCAGGAGTCAACCACAAATAGGTTCGAATCCAGCAGAGCAGACCTCCATGACGGACAAAACAAAAACCGTAGTTGTGATCGAACACCACGAGCAAACGATCATCCGCCGTTCGCGGCGCACGATCAGCTCAGACGAGTTTCCGATCGTGGCGGAGACCCAGGCATTAGCCCGGTCGTTAGCGAGGACTCAGGCAGAGCCCGTCGTCCAGGCGAAACGTCAATCCCTCGGCGCTTGCTTGAAAACATTCGCAATGAGGGGCGCACCTTGGCTTCGCCGCCTGAAGGCAAGAGCCAACAAACGCAAGAACAGACTTTCTTAGCTCCAGAGGAGCGCGATGTCTATGGACAAAACAGCTCGACGAATTACTGGGGCTCTCATTCACACCCTGCTTCAGCTGGGTGGTTCGGAAGGCGGCTGATTAAAGAGAACCGTTTCAACGGTTTCTTCGAGACAAGGTGAACCAAACCGTTGAAACGGTTGCGGAAGAAACAATGACGCCTCCCGACCACCCAGCTAAAGCAGGTTGTGAATGAGAAGCGATTCCTGGAACACAGAAATTTTCAACCGGGCGGCAACGCCCACAATTTAGGGGGAAAGAAAAATGAAAACGAAACGCACATTGATAATCGCGACGGTGCTTGTCGCGTTACCCATGTTGACCGCCTTCGCCGTTCTGCCGAAGACGCAGCCGGTGGAAGCCAGGACCGTAAGCGCTAACCATGTGATGCAGGTCGATCCCACGCCAACACCGGGGCCCGAGTCCTACTCGGTGCTGCCGAGTGACACGGACGGTCCGCAGAATGACGGCAGTGATCCGTGTGATGGCCAAACTGGCGCAGGGATAGGCTGCGACCAGCCGGATGAGTGGGGCAAACACGCCATCAACGAAGAGCATCTTCTTTATCTCCCTACAATGCTAACGAATACAGGAAAGCTCCTCGTCTTTCTGAATGGAGATGATGGCAGTGCCACCAGAACCAATGGTGTGCCCGTGGTGGCGGCAGAGCGCGGCTACCACGTCATCCAGCTAACCTATCCCACCGCGAAGGCCAATGGTTGCAGCGATCTCTCCAATCACCAAGACGCTTTGGACTGTTTCGGCGACGCGTTTCGTGAGGCTGTGACAGGGGAGGAAAACCCAGACAGTAATCTAACGACAATCGGTGATCACCCGCAGGACTCCATAATGAATCGTTTACTCAGAGTTCTTCAATGGGCCGATGCCGATGCCAACTATCCAAATGACGGCTGGGGTAAGTATCTCGTAAACCATGATGCAGTGGACTGGACCAAGGTTCACCTCGCGGGCTTTTCCAACGGAAGTTCACACGTCAGCTACATGGGCACCATGCCGGAATTTCAAAGTGTGAAAAGGATTGCGTTACTTGCGGGTCCAAATGACGGTGTAGGAGGTACCGCTGAGGAGTGGGACTCAGCAAGCTATATCCGGCTCATCCCGGGCATCACCGACACGCGCTACTACGGACTGGTTCACAGGTTGAATAAGGCAGACAAACCGGACAGTAACGGTCAGCCTCCCGCATATCAGGTTTACAAGAATTGGCACAAATTCGGGATGGAGGATCCCGTCAATCGGCCCCGCTTCGAGTTTGACCCCGGGGAACCAGGCGTGCCAGAGGACTTCGATGGGGCGCATATGCTGGTCAGCATCGATCCGGAACGGCTCCAGGCTTCCGACATGCCTCCGCCTCCGTGGGGCACTACCAAAGAAGAAGCGCACATCTCCGTCGGAAGAAACCGTTACTGCACCGAAATTGGCGACGATCTCGATACAACCGACGAGATCGAGCATAAATGCCTCCGCTGGGGGGATGAGTCCATCGGTTACGAGCCGGCCTGGCGGTGCATCCTGGGAACGGGAGACATTTCGCTCAGCTCGGCGCCTATTGCCGATGCTGGTCCGAATCAAACTGTAGAGTGTGAAGGCGGCGGCGGCGCCAACGTCAATCTCGACGGCTCTGGAACGAGAGATCTTGATTGCGGTGTTCTGACTTACACATGGACCGGATCGTTCGTCGCGGCTACGGGTCGGAAGCCCACCGTCTTTCTGCCGGTCGGCACGCATCTTGTCAATCTTGAAGTCAAAGACGAGTGGAACTGGTCGGATTCGAAGACTGTGTTGATCACCGTTCAGGACACCGAGCCGCCGACAATTAGCTGTCCGGCCGACATTGTGGTTGAACCAACCTGTTCGTCCGGCGCAGTGGTGACCTATACGGCGCCCGTCGGCGCTGACACTTGTACCGAAGCATTTACAACTCAGACAGCGGGCCTGGCCAGCGGTTCGATCTTCCCGATCGGAACGACGACGGTTACCTACACGGCGACGGATGCGTCGAACAATACGGCTTCCTGTAGCTTTACTGTGAAGGTGCTGACCGCAGCGGAGGTCATCCAGAACTTGATTAGTCGAGTCCAGGCACTCCAGCCGCCCTTAAGCGGACAACAGGCCCAGGGGTTGCGCAGCAAACTTAACGCGGCGCTGGTTGCCATAGAAAGTGGCCAGAAAAATGTGGCCTGTAACAAGCTAAATGACTTCATCAGTCAAGTTCAGACTTACATCAATAATGGAAAGCTTACGTCTGCTCAGGGGCAACCGTTGATCGACTCGGCCGCGCATGTCCGGAATACGCTTGGCTGCACCGCTCTTGGCTGTACGTGAAGCACGCGGGTAGACAAACGATACTGGCGTGGCAAAGCCGCAGAAATTCTTAGCTCCGGAGGAGCGCGATGTTTATAGGCAGCAAGGTTGGGCAATTCATTGAGCCATCTCATTTCACACCCTGCTTTAGCTGGGTGTGAATGCTCGGGACGGAAGTCGGCAGTGACAGCCCTCTCTACTGGAATGGTAGAACATATCGGTGGGAGGAGCCCGAAGGAGACTGAGCTTCGTTGAACGTCCTCAGCTCATTCCGCCAACGTCCTAGCTGATAGAACGATGCTTGAAAGCTCGCCCACCCTTGCTATACATGGCCACAGTATGACCGTCACCGAAAAGCTGATACTTGTACGTGGTCAGGCCTTCGAGACCAACCGGTCCGCGCGCGTGTAACTTACTGGTGCTAATCCCAAGTTCCGCGCCCAGTCCGTAGCGGAACCCGTCCGCAAAGCGCGTCGACACATTGTGGTAGACGCCAGCTGCGTCAATCGCTTCCATAAACCGCGTTGCCAGTTCCTGGTCCTCAGTCACAAT
>DASXQM010000155.1:0-35012 GCA_036507195.1 Pyrinomonadaceae bacterium
GGTCGCTACCACCACCCCAGCGCGGCTGCCGCGCCGGGGACCCCGGCCCGCTCACGGTTCTGTAGGTGAGCGCCGTCTTGCGAAGGGAATTGGCAGCGTGCGGTGCTGACAGTGCGTGGTTAGAAGCCAGCCCCGAACGGATCGGGCGACGATGGGCCTACACATTTACATCAGTACCAATTGTGATTAGTTGTCAAAAAGGTCAGCGGTTCTGCGTTTTACACCAGCAATTACCTAAACTCAAGACAGCGTTGTCTCCAAATGACTGATCCTGTTCGACTAACGTTGGGACAGTAGAGACAATTCATCGAGACGAACCAACGGCTTCAGCCTGTGTGAAAACGGGCACGGTAGTGACCGCTGCCACACTCAACTTTAGCCGCGCCGCTCAACTACAGAACCGTGAGCGGGCCGGGGTCCCCAGCGCGGCAGCCGCGCTGGGGTGGTGGTAGCGACCGGATGCTACGCTCAACCTCACCGCTTTAGTCAAGGTCAAGGTTCGCCTTGGTCATACGAACATAGTTGACGGCGTTGATAAAGTCCTGTTCAGTCATAACTCCTTCGAGCGAGTCGGCCGGTTGAGCGTAGCATCCGGTCGCTACCGCTCACGGTTCTGTAGTTGAGTGCCGTCTGGCGAAGTGAAGTGGCAGCGTGCGGTGCTGACAGACATAATATCAACTTGCTCACCTCTGCCTCTTTTCTTTTTCACCGCTCCTCCACTAACCACCGAACTACTGATTAATCTATCAAAACGCTTCATGATACGCGGTGATACGGTAATACGCGGCAACAGAACCGGAAGCGGGGCATCGTAACCTCTTGTTATCCACGCTTTTCAGACCAAACTCCATCGAGAAAACGCACAATGTCCTCACGAGCTACGTCCGCCGACATTCGGCTTGGCACAGGGCTAGGAAGACCTTCGTATAGCCTGATGCAGATTAGAGCTCGAGCTTTAGCTTGCGTGGCGAACCGGCAGCCTAAAGGCTGAACTCTGAACTTCCGGCTTTAAGCGCATCAATACCGATTAGGACTGCCACCTAGGCAGTTTCAAGTTCCCCAAGGTAATATTCTGGTTCACCCCCCGTAGAACGAATAGTCCAAAGGAGAAAACAAGTGTACTTGTTCGTGCGCGCGCTCCTGCTTATCACGTTTTGTCTCGCAGTTACTCCGCTAATCAGCGCTCAAGAAAAATCTCAACCGAGCGATAGGTTCCGGCAGCTGGATGAGTTGTTTCCCACGCCGAATGAACAACGAGCCGCTTCGGGAGCGCCAGGCGGGAAGTATTGGCAGCAACGTGCCGACTACAAAATCGATGTTCAACTTGATGATGCGAACCATCGCATCACTGGCTCAGAAACGATTACTTATTACAACAACTCTCCCGACTACCTGAGCTATCTTTGGTTGCAGCTTGACCAAAACATTTTTGCCAACACTTCAGATACCGTCTTGACGCAGACGGCGCCGAATTTGGAGAAGGTTCCCTTCAGCACCATCGAGAATCTGCTCTTCCGCAATGAGTTTGAAGGTGGTTATCACATTACGTCGGTTCGTGACGCTCGTGGCAATCCGCTGCGTTATGTGATCGTCAAGACAATGATGCGCATCGATCTGCCTCAGCCCCTGGCGAGTAATCAAACAACCGTCTTTTCCGTCGATTGGAATTACCCGATTAACGACTCAAAAAGGGTTGGGGGGCGAACCGGTTACGAGTTTTTCCCCACAGACGGAAACTACCTTTACGAGATTGCCCAATGGTTTCCGCGCCTGGCCGTCTACAACGACGTATCCGGCTGGCAACATAAACAGTTCTTAGGCTCAGGTGAATTCACCTTGGAGTTTGGTAATTATCGCGTGTCTATTACCGTGCCCGCTGATCACATCGTGGCGGCGACGGGCGTTCTGCAAAACGCTGAAAGAGTCCTCACTGCGACGCAACGCCAACGGCTCGAACAGGCGCGCACAGCTAAGACTCCTATCCTCATCGTCACGCCTGAAGAAGCGCGAGCAAACGAAGCCAACGGAACCGGGAAGACTAAGAACTCAACCACCGCGCCAACGAAGACCTGGATATTCGCGGCGGATAACGTGCGCGATTTTGCTTTTGCGTCATCACGCAAATTTATTTGGGACGCCCAGGGCCATAACGTCGAAGGCAACCAGGTGCTGGCGATGTCGCTCTATCCGAACGAAGGCAATCCGCTTTGGGCGCAATATTCTACCCAGGCAATCATCCATACCTTGAACGTTTATTCGCGCCACACCTTTCCTTATCCATATCCGGTCGCTCAATCAATTAACGGTCCAGTCGGCGGCATGGAGTATCCGATGATTTGCTTCAATGGCCCGCGTCCCGCTCCTGATGGCACCTATCCCGCGAGCACGAAGTATGGCCTCATTTCCGTGGTTATCCACGAGGTAGGGCACAACTACTTTCCGATGATCGTAAATTCAGACGAACGACAATGGACCTGGATGGATGAGGGACTGAACACTTTCCTGCAGTACCTCGCCGAACAGGAATGGGAAACTGACTATCCCTCCCGACGCGGCGAGCCAAAATTTATTACTGAATACATGGCTAGCGCCGATCAAGTGCCCATCATGACAAATTCGGAATCGATTCTTCAGTTTGGAGGCAATGCCTACGCAAAACCAGCGACTGCCTTAAATGTCCTCCGCGAATCCGTGTTGGGTCGTGAACTCTTCGACTTCGCTTTCAAGCAGTACGCACGGCGTTGGGAGTTTAAACGGCCGATGCCTGCCGACTTCTTCCGCACGATGGAGGATGCGGCGGGCATTGATCTCGACTGGTTCTGGTATGGGTGGTTCTACACTACCGATAAGGTGGATATCGCCATCGAAAACGTACGGCTCTTCACCATTGATACGCGCAATCCTGAAACAGAGAAAGCGCGGCGCTTGAAAGAGCGCGAAGCGCAACCGGAAACGCTTTCGCAGCAACGCAACCGCGCCATTCCGAAGCGTGTCGACCAGGTTCCGTCGCTGAGAGATTTCTACAACACTTACGACGAACTTGTAGTAACTCCACAGGATCGTGAAGAGTACCAGAAGTTTCTCGCCGGGCTGACGGAGCGACAGAGAGAGCTGCTGCAATCGGGATTAAACTTCTACGTTATAGACTTGAAGAACCTTGGCGCGCTGGTGATGCCTGTCATTCTGGAGATCGAGTATACCGATGGCGCCAAAGAGGAACTGCGGTTGCCCGCGGAAATCTGGCGTTACAACAATACGGCCGTTTCCAAGTTGATCATGGCTAAGAAGGAGATTCGTTCGATCACGCTGGATCCGCATCTGGAAACAGCGGATGTCGATCTATCCAACAACTCTTTTCCGCGTCGTCCCATAAACAGGCGCTTGCTGCTTGCCCCTCCTGAGCCGACGCCCCGGAACCCGATGCAGCAATCTCGGCCCGCGCCAAGTCCCAGCCCCTAGGTTGCACCGATGCTGAATATTGACGGGAAAAATGATCCCCAGATTACACACATTGCACAGATTTCAAAGTGTGCGCACACAAATTCTGGTGCTGATGCAGTTTGGCCGTGAATTGCGATAGGTGCGGTCCCATGAGGTGGTACTGAACTCATTGGACCGCCCATTGTGCTACTGGCAGGCACTCAAACTGCATCGGTACCCAAATTCTCCGCAACTGTCTAACTGTAATTTTTATTAATCTGTTTAATCGGTGTAATCTGCAGACTTGTGCACCATCGCTTCGATGCCCCGCGATGCGAGTTCAGCTTCTATATCACTGCCCGAAAACTGCTGCGCCTCCTGCCGCCGCCTCAATATTGCATCCAGGTGGCAAAGTGTGAGTCCAAGCACAAACAGGTGAGCCTGCTGCCCGGAACAGAGTTCCGCAATTGGCCGCATTTCCTTCGCAATCCAAGCCAACTCGTCGGGCCACGCCATCGTTCGCACGGTCTCGTGGTCTTGCTCGACATTGTCCCTGAAGTGTATGTGATCGGCTCGCCGCAAGATAACCATTTGTTTGGTTGCCGGAGTCCGAGCGAATAGTTCGTACATCCCGGCTAACGGAGTCAGACAATCGTTCTCGGCAACCAGATACAGTGTCGGTACGTCACGATCCCAATTGAAAGTAAGCTGCGCCGGAATAATTCCCGGTTTCGGCTGCGAACTTCCGCCCGGCGCGAGCGCGACCACGGCTCGGATACGCCGGTCGAATTCAGGTGCAGCTAGCGCTGTCCAACCTCCGAAGCTGTATCCCACGATTCCAATCTGCGTGGGATCAAGTTTGATTTCCGTGTCCCACGCTGGACCATTCAGCAGATGATCGAGGAGAAAACGTATATCAGGCACACGGTTAGCAACCCAGGCTTCCGCTCGCGCCGCCTTTTGCTCGGCGGTCTCATCCTCCTTACGCGCGAGTTCCTTTGCCACCAGCTCAGAGTGATCTAATCCCGCGACAACATACCCATGACTGCTTAAGTGAGTACAAAGAAATGTGGCCATCAGTCGAGCGGGATACCCGCTACCATGCGAGAAAATGATCAGCGGGTAGGTTCCGGGCTCGGCTGCGGCGTTGCGTACAGCCATTTGACTCCGCCGTGTGTCGCTTGACGGAACTGTGAAGGAGTCCTGGGTACCCGGTGCAATATCCTGGCCCGCATGTTGCGCCGCCGCCGGATACCAAATCTCAACGGGGAACAGGCGGTCGCGTACCGTATCAAGTGCCTGGATCGTACGCACACCAACTGGAAATCGACCTCGCAAGAATGGATCGTATGGGTAGTCGTGCGACCAATTGTGGGAGATGTCGGTAAAGTGTTTCACCGTATCAGAACCGCGAGCAGTAGCGACCGGCCAAAGACTCAATCAACCATTGATTTCAGTATCAGGTTGGCGCTGCAAAAGTTGAGTATTGGGCCGGTCGCTACCGCTTCCGGTTCAGATAAGGCCACGCCAACTCGTTTATTTGCTTTTTGTGCAAAAGCGTCACGGACTACACCCGTTCACGGTGTATTTGACCCCACTGTCGCTAACCGCTACACCATTTGTCAGAGGAACGAATACTTGTCGCACAGCCGTGCCGACATTTCCAGCCGCGTCTTTCACCTGCAAGGTTACCTTGTACAGCCGGCCGTCTTCTCCTTCCGCCCGTTCACTGCGCAGCATCACTGACCTACAGCCAACAGCGATCACAATATCGTTCTGCGTCTTACCGTCGCCGTTGCCCCGGGCGTCTTCCGGTTCGTCGCTTGTTACGCTCGAGATCACCACATTATTGATGTCTACACTTGTGTCGGCAGTGTCGCTGGCAGCGGACACAAGATCGGTTATGGTGAACGTGCGATACGCATGATTCGGCGGAGACAGCAGCAGAGTGTTCGTCGTGAGGCTGATCTGAGGTGCGGTCGTATCGAGCCTAATCACCTGGGTCGTTAACAAGCTTATGTTTCCTGCATTATCTACTGCCCTCAAATTAATTGTAGTGATCCCTTCGGTGTTGACGCTGAAGCTGGTGGAAGATCCTGAAACCACGATTACATTGCCGCCATCAATCCAATAACGCAGTTCCTTGACGCCGCTCCCGCTGTCGGTTGCAGAAAGCGTGATGGTTGGACTCGTCTGCCACCAGCCGTTTCCATTCGCCGCCGGATTTACTCCGATGCTTGCCAACGGCGCCGTAAGATCTACGGTTGCGGGAAAGGGTAGCAATACCGCTCCGCTGCGCGCTGCAAGAGTTATGTTTACAACCCCGCCGCTGACCGTGAAGGTAGCGCCACTGAGGGCGTCCTGAAGCACGGCGCCACCTGCGAAATAAGAGGCGACTGCAATGCTCGCAGTATTGCTTACGCTGCCATTATTCAGGACTATAATGGCTTTTTCCGAACCCGCAACCCGCGCGAAAGCATAGGTGTTGTTGTCTGAAACAGCCGCAGTTGTATCTCCGGTCAAGAGCGTCTCGAATGAACCCTCGCGCAACGCTGCGAACTGTTTGCGCAGGTGTGCCAGGGCCGTATAGAAGCTGAGCACACTGTTGTCAATCGGCCCATAAACGGTTTGATCTCCAGGTTCGTCAGACCATGGATACGGAGCCCGATTGTACGGGTCATCCTCTGGTCCATTCGGTCCGTTAGCAAGCGCAGGAGAGTTGAGAGCGCCCTCATCGCCGTAGTAAACCATCGGCGCTCCAGGATAGGTGAACTGGAAGAGAGCAGACAGCTTGAGCCGCTCTTTAGCCTCAACTAAACCGCTATCGCCAATCAACGTCAGCACATAGAGCGCGCGATTGGTATCGTGAGAATCAAGCAGGTTGAGCATTGCGGCGGTAGCCTGCGCCGGGTAATCCTCGCGCACCGACTTAAGTGCGTGATCGAATTGGCTCGGCGCGAGTCCAACAATAGTGTTGTTTCCATTGTTATCGTTGTCGCTCCAGGACACACCGCGGGCAAAACCGAGCACGTTTTTGCGAAAGCGGTAGTTCATCACGGAGTCGAGTTGATCGCCGGCGAGATACTGGCTCGCGTCTGGCCAGATTTCACCGATCAACGGTCCATCAGATTTATAATCCTTGGCGAACGGGCGGTAATCGTGCCACCAATTGTGCGAGATGTCATTAGCTACATCGAAACGCCAACCCGCAGCGCCCCGATCCAGCCAGTGTTTAGTCACACTGTCGCTGGTGTCGCGATAAAAGAAGAACCGCACGTCCGTGCTGCCATCCTGAAAAACAGGGAGGCTGTCAAATCCGAACCAGCTTTCGTAAGTTTGTCCGTCGCAGGGGCCGCTGCCGAAAAAGCTGTACCAGCTACGATAAACGGATGCGGCAGACTCGCAACCGCCATCGGGCGGACTGTAACGGTGGTAGCGATCAAAATAGCGACTATCTGACGATGAATGATTGAATACGCCGTCAAAAATCAACCGCATGCCTCGCTTCTCTGTCTCGTCGACAAGCGCCGCAAGAGCCGCGTCGCCGCCCAGCGTGGGGTCAACTTCGAGGAAGTCGTCAGTGTCGTACCTGTGATTCGAACGAGCTTTGAAGATGGGGTTCAGGTAAAGCGCATCAATACCAAGGCTCTGCAGGTAGTCGAGCTTGGCTCTTATGCCGGCTAGATCGCCGCCGTAAAACTGTGTTCCGTACTGGTTCTGAAACTCCCCGGGTTGACGAGGATCGCCGATAGCAACGTTCCACGGCGAGCGCGGTAGAGGTGTCTGGTCGCCGTAAAAAGTCGGACATCCCGAGGTCGAGCCTGCCACACAATAGTCGTTCGTTGGATCACCATTGCGGAATCGATCGGGAAAGATTTGATAGACGTTCGCATTACGCAACCAGCTGGGCGTCTGAAACGCCGGATCATAGACCGTGATCTGAAACGCGGGAAACGGTTCATTATCATTGGCTGCGCCTTCGCCACCCTGATTCAAATTATCGTGGTCATCGGCGTAAGAGTCGCTATAGAAATCCAAGTCGCCGGCATCAGTGATACGGAATTTGTAGTAGAGGATTTTGGCGGATGATGGGGTTATCACTGTCCTGGTCCAGACATCGTAGAGGATCCCGTTTTCGGTTCGGTTTTCAAGAAACGTCATGGGGTAATCGACGGGGCCAGTTGTGCTGTCAGTGGCCGGGTCGTACGTGTAGACACGCACGGAAACACCATCGACATCGAAGTGTGCGGTGCGGAAACGCAACGTGACACTTGACCCGGCGGACACCGCGCCGAATGGGCTGCGATAATAGCTATCAAATGTGTCGTGTCTGAGGCCGTCCCACTGAATGTCGCCGGTGGCCACACTTATGCTCAGAACGTGGGAGCTGGAGTGGTAACTGAAAGTCACAGGCGCGTTGTTAGTGGGCACGTTGAACGGGATGTTCGGGCCGTTCTGCACCCCACCTTGCCCATAGTTTTCGTCCCAGCTTTCGTTGATTGCGACTTTACTTTCGTAGTCTCCGGCAGGTAGTGCGGTAGTTTGAAATGTGTAGGTGCCGTCCCCATCTGTATCCTGCAACCATGATCGGAGGCAACTCGGGTCCCAATCGCCTGAGCAACCAAGCTCGGATTGAAAACTGCCGGGAGCGACGGCGATAACCGAATTCTTGTTGCTGGTAATCCAATGTGATTTATGGTCGTAGTAGAACTTAACGCTTTGTAATGATCCCAGGTTTAAGGAAATGTTGGCGCCGTTCTGCACGCCTCCCTGACCGTAGTTTTCCGACCAGCTATCATTCAAAGCGGCCTTGTATTCCCAGTTGCCGGCGGGCACGTTAAAAATGCCTTGCCACACGTCGTCGTTAACATCAAAGGTCAAGTGCGTAATCGCACAGTCTGGTTGCCAATCGCCAGAACAACCAAGCTCGCTTTGAAAACTCCCGGGTACGGTAACGCTTGCGGGATTCGGCGTATGTGATGCCTGCGTTACCTGAACTCTCAGGAAGAGCGACAAGGCGACAATCATGAAGGAGCTAATTGTTAGTAAACTGATCCAATAATAAGTTGAACGGCACATCAGGAATTCCTCCTTGTTTAGGAGCAGCAGCGATGGGGAGAAACGCCTGGGAGGCGATAAAGATTCATCAGGGAGGTAACGGCCTGATTAAAGCTAGGAGTGTCCAACTCGTTTTGTCGTTGCAGGAAGTTACCGGATGGAACTAGCGTACATCATTGAAGAATCGGTCGAGCGTGAGAAGGATAGGTCACATTTTATGAGCAAGTCAAACAATCCAATCGCGCCCTTCCCTCTCAGTTCAACGCGATTCAAAAGAGGTGGCTCCCCCGAAATACAATTAGATAACCATGAATGAGCATCGGTATTGAGCCAAGCACTGCCGCCACAAACAATGCAGCCGGCAGCTAGTAGCCCGATAGCCTCAACGCGGCTCAGCCGCCGCACAGAGCGGTAAGGCTCTGCCTTACCGTTGAGTTTCTTTCAGATTACTGGAGGCTGCGCCTCCGATTTATGAGGCGGAGCCTCAGGAAAGAAATACGGCACCTCGGAAAGGCGGAGCCTTTCCGCACTGTGCGGCGGCCGAGCCGCGTTGAGCTAATCTCACTTGTCCGTTACCCGGACTGATTGACTGTTTTTCGTGCAACGCCGTTTGCGTGAGCCAGTCAACGCTTACCTGAGTGCTGCATGTCGGGAGGCGTCTGCGCAACTTCTCGACGTGATAATAAGACATTCTTGCTAATTCTTAGGTAGAGATAACCTCATCAACAAGTTCCATTGCGTGACAAGCGCTTCGAAAACAGCCCTAGCGTAGTCAGCAGTTTCGTGAGCAAATATCACTGGTGGAAGCCAGTCATCGAAACATCCCATGCCTCCCAACGGGACACGTAAGTATGCTTCTACTGCGGATTCTATATCTTTCTTATCTAACGCTTTCAAACATGCCCGAAGTTCCTGTACTCCGCCTACGTCGTATCCGTGATCCTCACAAAATTTGATGAGACCTCGCGTGGCTCGTCGTTGAGAGATCACATGCACGTCAGTAAATTGCGAATCACTCATTCTAAGTCCACTCTCCTATTGGACTGTCCCACCAAAAGACTCTTTAGCCACCTGCTTAATCTACGATATTCACCTGCATGCCGCCCCCCGGGCCGAATGAATTTGGGCCAGCTAGACCAATTCTAATCGTTGATCCGGCTGGAACATCAACCGTGGTAATGTTCGTAGGGGTGAATGGTAACGCAAACTTCTGTTGAATTTGGCTCATACTCAGTCCCTGTATCTCTGACGCTTCCATAACCCAAGCCCCGACAGGCTTCGTTTGCCCTTCCGTGAATACCCGCACATATTTTACCGATCTAAAAATAGTAATCTCAGTAACTTGGGTGCCGGCCGGCCAAGGTGGTTGGCCTCGCCCGTTCCTTAGACTGAGAAATTGTGCATTGAGTTCTTCTGCCGCTATCGTTCTTGTATTGGCGTATTGTAGAGCCCTTGGTCCGACGAACATGAAGGCGACGGTTGCAATCAAACCGACACCGGCCTCAAAGCGTTCCTCACCCGTTGTGGCGGTTGCAAAACTGAAACCTGATACACCCGCATTCCCAAGGCCGACACCCCACCCAACAATGAATATCCCGCGAGCCGCATTACCCAATAGGGCGTAACCAACACCCGCGCCGGTTAATGGTATGAGGGCACCGATTATTGCCCCCTGAAAGGCTCCCCGGACGGCTCCTCTAAGGCCGCCGGTAAGAAGGCCCAATCCGAAGCCACTCAAGGCGCCAATAACCGTAGAAGTAATCACGGTATTTAAGAGGGAGAATTGACCGTTAGGATCAACCCGGTTAACGGGGTCTGCATTCGCGTACAGGTACTTGTGTAGTGATAACGGATCGTATTGACCACCAGCGAACGAATCCATAGAGAGGAATCTGCCGCTGGCGGGGTTCATGTACCGAGCGCGGAGGTAATAGAATCCAAGATTCGCGTCGAACTGTTCACCGCTGTAAAGATAGTCGTTCGGCGTCGTGCCGGTGCGATAGATGAGGTTGCCGAAGGCATCATAGTCGTACGTGTCAGTGACTGCCCCGGTCGCATCGATTAGCAGACGAACTGATCCGTGGCCGTCGTAGCCGTAGAAACGAAGGCTACTTCCGACTATTCGCTGGCTGATCAGATCGTGACCGTAGGTGAAGCTTTTGACTACGGAGCCGGCTCGCAGTTCTTCGACAACCTGGGCATAGCCCGTTGGGTTGTTGGTGTCGATAAGATAATTAGTTGTGACGCCAGCCACCGTCTTAGCGACGCGATTGCCGTCGCCATCGTAGACGTACGTCACACTGCCGTTGTTCAGCGAAGTCAGGTGGTTCTCAAAATCGTACGAATGACTATTGCTGTTTGCAGCAGTCGTGTTGCCATTGCTGTCGTAGCTGTCGCTGGTTAGCCGGTCATTCACATCGTAGGTTGAAGTCTGCGACGGCACCGGGGCGACGGAGGAAGATCGGTTCAGGCGGTTGCCCACCGGATCGTAGCTGTAGCTAGCTGTGCCGTTCACGCCACGCGGATCATTCGCAATCGATTCGATCCTTAAGCGATAGAGATCATCGTAGGTGTAATTGACGGTTCGGCCGCTCAGTTCGGTAACCGCCGTGCGATTCCCAGCGGGACCAAGGGTGTATGAGTAACCTGCAAGCGACGAAGCAGTTGTGCCCACCGTCATCGTGGTCAGCCGGTTAAGTGAGTTGTAGGCATAGCTGCTCGTAACGCCGTTCGGGTAAGAGTAACTTTGCAGATTTCCGGCCGTGTCGTAGGTGTAATTAGTCACGCCGCCATTGAGGGCAACGAGTTGCTTGTCTTTTACCCTAGCCAGGCGGTTGAGAGCGTCGTAGCTGTAATCAACGCTGACGCCGTTAGCATTTGACGAGCTCGTGATCACGAGATTGCCGGCTTCGTCGTAGGTGTAGCTCAGCGTGCCAAAAGGCGTCTGTTTGCTGGTCAACCTGTTGCGCACGTCGTAGTCATACGTAGTAATGCCCGACGCATCGCTCATTGTGGTCCGCTGGCCACTGGTGTTGTAGGTAAAGCTGATAGTCGGCTGACTAAAAGAAACATCTGGAGTCTTCGTCAGCAATCGCCGCATCAGGTCGTAAGTGAAGGTTGTTGTCTTGCCGTTGAAGTCAGTCTTGCTTTGGAGATTGCCGCCGTTGTCGTAGGAATAAGTCTCGAACTGGCCTCCGGGCAGAAGGCGCTTTACGCGCCGTCCGAGCCGATCGTATTCAAACCTCGTTGTGTGATTGTTGGCGTCGGTCTGAGAAATCTGCTGACCCAGTTCGTTGTAAGCGTAACTCGTTTCCTGATTCAGCGCGTCTTTGACCTTCGTCAAGCGTCCGAGCGCGTCATAGGTGAACTGAGTAGTCTTGCCGGCTTGATCGGTTTTCGACACACTTCGCCCGGCGGCGTCGTAACCAACTGCGTCGAAAGTGCTGTTACCGTAAAAGGTTTTTACGCGGCGATTGTTGAGGTCGTATTCATAACTCGTCGTGTGGCCGAGGGCGTCGGTCATGGAAAGCTGGTTGCCCCCGGCATCGTAGGCAAACGTCGTTTCCTGGTTCAGTGCATTTCTGACTCCGGTTCTGCGGCCACCATTGTCGTATTCGTAATGCGTGGCGTTGCCGTGCGCATCGGTGGTGGTAAGGACTTGTCCGGCCACGTCGTAACTCGTGGTCGTGAATGTGCCGCCGGCGTACGCCGTCTTTATCAAACGGCCAAGCTCATCGTACGTGAACGAAGTCACCTGACCCGCACGGTCTTTGTTCGTCAGACGATGGCTTTCCGCGTCGTAGGCAGTTTCTTCGTACGTGGCGTCCGGATAATCTGTGCGCCTGAGCCGGCCCATATCGTCATAAGTGAACTCCGTACGGTGGCCAAGCTGGTCAATAGTTGCACTCTGCTGGCCGCCGACGTTGTATTCCACCTGCGCGAACGAACCGTCGGCGAAGGTCGTCTTCGTCAAACGATTCAGTTTGTCGTACCCGTAAGTCGTCGTGATTGCCTCGAGGTGCCCTGGCGCGTTGGTGCGTTTGACAGTCTGGGTGCTGCGATTTCCGTTCGCGTCATAAGTGAAGGTCGTCTCGTTCCCAAGCGCTTCTGTCTCTTTCGCCAGATAACCACCGGTGTAGTCATAATGCGACGTGTTGTTCAGCGCGTCGGTCATCGAGGTCCGTTGACCGTCAAAGATGCTGTAGGTGAAGCTGATGGTATTGTTGAGCGGGTCCCTCGTGGTCAGCAGATTGCCAGCGGAGTTGTAAGTGTTGGTCGTAATGTGACCGAGAGCGTCCGTCGTCGTCAGGATCTTGCCCAGCGCGTTGTAGGTGAACTGTGTCGTATTACCCAGCGGATCGGTGATGCTGGTGCGGTGATCGTAGGCGTCGTAAGTGTGCGTGGTGGTGTTGCCGAGCGCATTGGTTTCGGTCAGGACGTTATCGTTCGCGTCGTAAGTGAAGGTGGTGACGCCGCCGCGGGCGTCCGTCTTGCGTAGAACGTTGCCGCGCTCGTCATACTCGAAGCTGGTGGGATTGCCCAGCCGATCCGTGATCGTCTCGACCCGGCTCGGTAGATCGTGGGTATAGCTGATTACTTTGCCGAACCCGTCGATGTGGCTGAGGAGACGACCGTCAGCATCGTATTCGTTGCGAATCGGCTGGATGCCGCGCGGATCGTGAATCGTCAACAACCGGTGGGTTGAGTCGTAGGTGTAGGTTGAGGTGTTGTTCTCGGTGTCAGTGTAAGAGATGAGATCGCCGTTGGCGTCGTAAGCGTAGGTCTGTGCATTGCCCGCCGGATCGGTAATCTGCGAGATGCGGCCCAGCGAGTCGCGCGCGAAGGTAATGCTCCTGGTCTGAATGCCGCCACTGGAATGAATGATGCCGGCGGCGCTTACTGTCACCGTGTTGTTGTTGGTGTCGGCGACACTTTGCAATCCAGTGCGCTGGTCGATGATAAAGGCGGTACCGTCTTCAGCGGTGAATTTGAAGAGCGATGAGTTGAAGATGTCTACGCCGCCGCCCACGCCGATCAAGTTAACCGGACCAGGAATGCTGCCTTCAACCTGGAAGTCGGATGATCCCATCACTTCCAAAATCCCGTGCGTTCCCGGCAGGGGCGTGAAGGACACCGTGCCGCCAGTGATGGGAGCGAAGCGCTGGCACTGGGGCGTGACCGCGGCCTCGAACTTGAAGAGCTTGCCGCCAGGGAAAGTCACAGTTAGCACGTGCGAGCCAGTGGCTTGCAGACAGTAGTTGGGGAAGACCTCCTGGGACGCGGTTTCATACCATTTGAAGCCGAGTACTCCCGACTTCTCGAGGCGAATGTTTCTGAGACCCAAAGTCCAGCCGAAACCAAAATCGCCGACCCGCTTGTCGCGACTGTCGTAAGTGCGCGTGACTTCCATCGGCACACCCGCGACCGGAATGTTCAAGTCGCTGAACGAGATGGTGAAGTTGCCGATCTTCAGGTTCCTCTCCACTATGACGCTGGTCGACGTTCGCGAGACTTGCCCGTAGCTGTCGCTTGCTGACAACCGGATGGTGAACAAACCGTTGAGCATCATGCTGGGATCGAGCGTGCCGAGCTGACCATTCGATACCGCACCGCTGCCACTGGCAAACATCGTCCAGATGCGGTTGTTGGTGTTGTCATCACTGGCGAGACTGCACTCAAGCTGCCAGGCGCCATCGCTGACTGAACCCGTAACGATGGCGGGTTCCGTGACACTGCTGCCATCAGCGGGCGCGGTTATCTCGACGGTCGGCGGAGCAACGTTCTCATTGACAGTGATGGTCAAATCATCGCTGGCGCTCAACGCGCTGTCGCTCACCGTCAGGCGTAGTACATAAGTGCCGCTCGCGCTGAAATTCGCGCCTGTTATCATCACGTTGGGATTGCCAAACGTGACTGTGCCCGGGCCGCTGACCTTGGTCCAGGTGGTTGTCAAACTACTGCCCACAGGCAGACCATCGTCGCCGGCACTGCCATTTAGTTGCACTCCCTGCGACAACAGAATGGTTTGATCGGCGCCGGCATTTGCGTTTGGCGCCTGATTCTGTGGGGTGAGTATTACACCGAAGTCGGCGCTCGCGAGGTACGCGCCATCGCTGGCGCTCAGACGCAAAACATAAGTGCCTGGCGCGCTGAACTGCGCTGTCGTAACGGCGCTGTTCGCATTGCCGAACGTCACCACGCCCGGGCCGCTGATTTTTGTCCAGGTAATAGTCAGCGTGCTGCCGACGGGCAGGCCGTCGTCCGTGGCTGTGCCGTTCAGGGTGACGGTGTCTGCCGGCAGCGAGATGGTTTGGTTTGGTCCAGGGTTGACTGTAGGTGGCTGATTGACCTGCGTGGGCTCCGGATTGACCGTAATGGTGATATTGGCGGCGGTGTCGTATTCCGTATCGTCCGCTGTCAAACGCAACACGTAGGTTCCGGCCGCGCTGAAGCTCGCCGTTGTGGTGGCCAGATTCACATTGGTGAACGCGACCACGCCAGGACCACTGACTTTGCCCCAGGAAACAGACACACTGCTCCCCGGAGGTTGTCCATCGTCTGTTACAGTGCCGTTAAGACCGGCAGTCGCAGGCAACGTGATTGTTTGATTGATTCCGGCGCTGACTACTGGCGCCTGGTTGGCTGGGTTAACGATTACCGTAATATCGTCGCTCGTGTTTACCGCGCCGTCGCCGTCGCTTGCCGTCAACCGCAGCACGTAGGTTCCCGCCGTCGTAAATGACGCGCCCGTGACGGCTGCGTTCGGTGTTGCAAACGTCACCGGTCCAGGACCGCTCAACATATCCCAGGTTGTAGTCAGGCTGCTGCCATAAGGTAATCCGTCGTCGGCAACCACGCCGCTGAGTTTGACTGGCACGGCGCCCACTGGTCGCAAGCTAAGTGAATCAAAGAACACATCATTGCTCGCGTCAATCGCAGCGCCGCTGTTGCGAGCCGCGACCAGGCGCACTCGTATCCAGCCCGTGCCTGCCGGCGCAAGACGCGTGTCTTCAGTCAACTGCCAGCCGCTGGTTGATGTGATCGGGCCCGAATCCAAAGTGGCGATCACGCTGGTGTTGGTAGCATTGCGATATTCCACAACGACACGCCCGGTATCAGGCAAGGCCTCTGCCGCTGAACGCAAATAGGCTTTGAACTCAAGCTGCTGCGTGCCGGCAGCGATCTTCGCGGCGTACGCAGACAGATCCACATCCTGGCGCAGTTCGGCCTGCGCTGCATTGCCGGAATAGAAATAGGCGGCGCCGCGTTGAGCTTCGGGAAAGTCGCTGGCAATATTCACCGACCCTTGGGTCCAAGTTGTTGCCTGAACCTCGGTCCAACCAGGAATCTCGCCATTGACGAGTGGGCTTTCGTTCCCTCCATTGGCAATCAGATTCGCGTGCAATACCACCGTCTGATCCGGTCCTGCATCGACTGTTGGCGGTTGATTGACCGGTGCTGCATTCACAGTGATTTGCACATCATCACTGGCGCTGAAATTCGGATCGCTCGCAGTTAAGCGCAAGACGTAAACGCCTACCGCAGTAAAGGACGCGATTGTTGCCGCTGCGTTTGGAGTGCCAAAGGTGACATTGCCCGGTCCGCTAACCCTGGCCCATGAGACAGTGAGCGGGTTAGCCGGCAAACCATCATCGAGCGCTGAGCCTTGGAGACTAGCGACGGCTGGTTGCGTGATGCTTTGATCCGGACCGGCGTCAACCAGGGGCGGTTGATTGGGAAGTCCATTAATCGCTGCAACAAGGTTTATGCCGCCCGGATACGCGTAACCAAAGTCCTTTCCGAATCCATAAACACTGACTCCGAACGGCTGAGGCCCCGTAAGGTTGTGCACCCCAGTGCTCGTGTCCAGTTGTGCTCCAGAGAAAGCACTTGAGCCGATAGGCGCAAAGCGGGCGGCAGGGATGGGCGCGCCATCGAGATTGATGTTCCCCATTGATGTCGTGGGCGCTACGACATTGATGTGTTGGTTGCTAACTCCGTCGAGATTGAGGTTGATCACCGTGTAGCTTTCCAGAAACTGTTCAAAAGGTGGGAGCAACAGCATGGATGGATCACCAACCGAGGCATCGAAGGTGCCGCGGGGTGTTCCCCTGATAGTGCCGTGGGAGTACTGGGCGATTAGGATTGGCTGATCCGAGATGACGTAGGACGGCGCTTTGATGATCGCTTCGTAGAATTGCGCCCGATTGAGGGTGGTCAGGCGCGAGCCGTTCAGGTAGATGTTGGTGTTATCCGAGGCAGCCAGGAAGCGGAAGGTATCCCCGCTGAGCCGAGTGGCAAACGGCAGCGTCACGAAATGCTTACCCCAGGTGTCAGTAGGGGGAAGTTGCTCGACGAGATGATCGGAGTATGCAACGCCATCCGGAATGCTGGCCGATCGGTGTCCTCCGAAGACCGCGACTGGCTTGCTGGAAGTGATGATACTGCCGGACAGGTCATTGGCCTGGCCCGCAATTTCATTGCTGAGCATGTAGGTTTGGCCTTGATTGAGGGTTATCGCGTAAGGCACCCCGGCGATGCGCGTACCGGTTGTTACCGCCGGGGTAATCGTCACCGCCGTCTCATCCGTGACAGCCACGATGCCGAACTCAGAACCCTGGAGGACGTCCCCGTTCGCATATCCGAGGATGATGTGATCTGTTCCCAGAACATTGGTGGGCAGCGCCAAATAGGCATCACCCGTCAGTGTGCGAGAGTTCACTCCATAGACAGTCACCGGTTGTTGTGAGGTGACGTGGATGCCTTTGTTCTCAATCTGGTTCGAAAGAAACACCGTATCCTGGTTGCCCAGTGTCACCCTGGCAGTACCATGCGCCGCAACTGTAAAAGGAAACGATCCTCGATCCAGCGTGATTGTTCCTGTCGTCGCAGTGTCAGAGGTGATATTGATGCTCACATCGTATACACCACTCCCGTCGAAGTAATTCTCGGGAAACATAAGCCAGAAATCTGTTCCCTTGCTGCTGCTGGTTCCCGTGGGATGAACGTCCGGTGAGGGCGGCGGGGTGTAGGCCGTACCGTTGCCCAGGTATAAATCGTCTTCATTAAAAGTAACCGTGGCCAGGCCGATCCGCGCGCCGGGCGAAATTGGGAACCTAGCCTCTGCTATTCCGTCCATGCTAGTGACGGCGTTGACTCTCACTCCATCCAGGTTGAACGTGACCTGCTTGCCGACCAGGCTTAGATTTGCGAAGGCATCGACTAGTCTCGCGCGCGCTAGGAAATCGGCTCCGCCTCCTTCGCTTTCCGCGGTGACAAAGGTTAGCAATGTGGGTCGCTTATTGACGGTATAGGTGGCAGTGGTAGAGCCGATTCCGCCGTCCTTATCCGTGACCATCAGGGTGGCGTTGTACACTCCGGGGAGATCGTAACTATGCGTCACCGTGCCGCTCAGGTTATTGCAATTGAGACACAGGGAAGTCTGTCCATCACCGAAATCCCACGCGCCTTGGAGACTCTGACGATCGATCGGGCTGGGATCTGAGATTTTGGGCACACTGGTCCAAAGCTCTCCCCAGACGACGGTATCTCCCGGATCGAGAACAACCGACGGCGCTAGATTCAGGATCTGGATCTGGCGGCTGACCGCGTACCTCACTCCGTTGTCGGCTCCGAGCCTCAAGGTAACGTTATAGGTCCCACTGTCAGGAAAGGTGTGAGAGGCTAATGGCGCGTAGAAACTTGCCAGAAGGCTGCCATCAGCAAAATCCCACTCATGAAGGTTCGTCGGTTGAACTAACAAACGCGTCATGTCAGTAAAGCGGATGCTCTCTTCCCCTTCGTGAGCGACCATTGGAGAGATGGCGAAGTCTGCCAGCAAAGGTGGTTCGGCGTGATAGAGAAGCTGGTGGCTTGCCGTCAGTCCGCTGTCATCCGTCACTGTCAGCATGACGAGATAGGAACCGGGTGCGGCGTATTCATGTGCGGGATTCTGCTCGCTGCTTGTGCCAGCATCGCCGAAGTCCCAGGCCCAGGACACAAGGCGGCCAACTGCAGCGGTTGATCTGTCGACAAAACGGGCGCTCGTGCTCCCGCCCTCGGGCGTGTAAAGGTAGAAGATGTGCAGACCGATTCGACTTGAACCATAGTTGTTCTTGAGCAGCAGCCGTACGTAACGAGCCTGCACCGGCGGAAAGTAGAAGTGCTGAAGATCTGCTGTGTTCTGCAGAGTGCCCGAACAGATAGCGCTAAAGGAAGTGTCGGCCGCGTCAGTCGTCGAGACCTGAACCTCGAAATCCTTTGCCGCCGTGCCAGGGTCGCTGAAGAGGCCCCCAGACATGAGCGCGACGTGATCGATGGTCCAAAGTTCGGCGTTGGGCAGCAATAGCTTCAGCCATTGGTTAGTATTCTGGCCGCTGGCTGTGAGCCACGGCGAGCCGGTCGGGTCGATGTCGAGCGCGTTGGTTGGGCCCTGTAAAGCACCAGAACTGCTGGAATAGCCGACCAATGCCGAGCCTCGCTCCGGTGCAGCCAGCACCTCCAGCTCTTTGACACCTATGCGTGAGCCATAGGAATTCTTCCAGAAGAACTCGACGTACTTCGCGTCAATGAAACCAGCAAAAAGAAACTCTTGTGAGACATTAGCTGTTTGCAACGTGCCGGTGTAGACGGTAGTAAAGGCGCTGTCATTGGTCATCGTTGTGGACACACGAATCTCGAAGTCACGTGCCCCAAACGGGAAACTGGAATTATCATTGACCGGGTTAATGCGGACACCGTAAACCTTGTGAGTGGTCTCGTTGGCGAGAGAAGTTTTCACCCAGACATTTGTGTTCACACCGTTGGGCGAGAACCAGGTACTCTTCACGTCGTCGTCAAAAGCCGCCTCCGGAGGATCTGTTTCAGCCAGATTTTGTCCTGAAGCCTCAACCACCCTCGCCCGGCCTGCGGCAATCACATCGAAAATGGCGGTGTTGATGTTGGGTCCCCCGCCCTGGTTATTGAGAGGTACGTATTTGACGTAACGCGCCGCGACCGGACCACCGGGAAAGCTAAAGGTCTGCAGGCGATGCTCTAGCGTGGCTGTCGCCGAGAGGACTTTCGTGAATGCGCTCTCATCTGGCGTGTCTGAAACCCAAACCTCGAAATCCTTGACGCTGGTCGTATTTCCGAACTGAAACTCAGACCCAATTGCCAGTTTGACTCCGGCCAGGGTATAGACGTTTCCGCCCGCGAGCTGAATAGTTGCGAATTGATTAGCGACGCCGTTGCTTATCCATCCGCCTCCAAAATAATCCAGCAATGGATCAGGGTTGCTTCCGCCGCCGTAGCTGAAGTTATGAATCGCTCCGCCGTTTCCTGCCAGGACGGGAGACTGACTGAGGGCCGCATTTGTCTCGCCCAGAAACGAAATGATGTTATCAGCACCGCCGACCGGCATTCCCTGGAAGGTGGCGAGCGCAATGTAGTTGGGACTGCCGTAATTGTTCTTTGCGATCAGCTTGAGGTACCGCGCCGCTACTGGGCCGTTCGGGAAACTAAACTCCTGAAAATTGCTGCTAACCTGTTGCATCGTGCCGCTCAGCACGGTGGTGAAGTCAGCGTCGTTAGCGGATACGTTGGAAATTTGAATTTCAAAGTCTTTAACGTTTGTAACGGCACTCGCAGACGAGTGTTGTAACCGCAGGTGATCAATCATGGCCGGCTGTCCGTCAACGGTCTTGAATTTGACGAATTGGTTGGTTACCTGCGCCAAGCCGGATTGCCAAATGGTTGCAGCCGAATTGTCGAGCAGTTGTTTCGGATGAAAGGTAGAACTGTCGCCGTTAACGCTCGAGTATGAGACCACCTCTAATGAGACAGGCCCGGCATTGTCGGGAATGTGGAAATCCGCAATCGGTGGGTGCTGAGACTGAGCGACAGTGATGGTCACCTCGTCGCTTGAACTCAATTGCGAGTCGCTCGCCGTTAAGACCAACACATACGTTCCCGCAACATCAAACGAAGCATTCGTGATTGCGGCCGTGGGATTGGTAAACGTAACAGCGCCTGGACCGCTCACTTTGCTCCAAATTACCGACAAAGTGCTGCCCGCCGGCAGGCCATCGTCACTCGCACTTCCGTTCAGCGTGGCGCCGGCTGATAAGGTGGTGGTTCCATCTGGTCCAGCATTGACTGCCGGTGGGAAGTTCTGCGGAATGACGGTGATCGTAACATCGCTGCTGTTCGTGAGTTGCGAGTCGGAAGCGGTTAACCGCAAAACGTACGTCCCTGATTGGCTGAATGTAGCGGTAGTAACCGCGTTGCCCGCGTTGGCGAAGTTTACATTGCCCGGACCGCTGACTTTGCTCCAACCGGCGTTGACCGAACTGCCCTGCGGTAATCCATCGTCGCTTACTGAACCGTTCAAAGCTGCTGATCCAGGCAAGGTGATTGTCCGGTCCAGACCAGCGCTGACGACCGGCGGCTGGTTAACCGGCGGCAACGCGCTTTCCGTCAGGCGCAGCAATCCGCCACCGTTTACAGTGAGGCGATCGCAGGCCATAGTTCCGATCAACTGCGAGTTCCCATTAATGATTACTGTTCCCGCAGGCGCCTTCAGTATCGCGTAAAGCGAACTCCCTCCATTGAGCGTCACGCTTCCTGATGAGACTTGCAGATTGAGCCAAGCGGGGTTTGAGGCTGAGCCTATCGAGGCCTCCAGCGTTAGTCCGCTCCCCAAAGTGAGATTCACCGGACCGAGAATCTGAATCGGGCTCTGGCCATTCAGCGTCAGCGTGCTGAGGTTATAAGTAGACGGCTGTGTCGCTCCACTAATGCCGAACACAAACCCGCTGCCACCGTTCGCGGTGAGATTTTGATAAGTGCCGGGTGGCACGGTGAACATTCCGACGTTGCCGTTAAGCGTCAGATCCTGGAGCGTCGCAAAATCGCCGGCACTTTGTCCGGGTGCGGTAATCGTCACATTCCGGGTTCCCGGTGAAGCCGGTGGCGCGGGAACATTCGCCAGTGAGATTGGATCGGTGCGGGTAACGAGATGACCTAAGACAGTTGTGTCCCCATTGAGTGTCACCTGGTAGTTTGTCGGCTGCGGACTTCCCGCGCCCTGAATAATGCCGCCGAAAGTAGGATTGCCATTGAGGACAAGCGCCGGTATGCCGGGAACCTGTAGGTCTTCAGTGATAACCGCGCCGCCGTTGAGCGTGACGCTTTCTCCTGTCAATTGACGCAATGAGCCTTCGACCCTGCCGTTGCCATTGATCGAAGGAGCTTGCCGCACGACGGCGATTCCCGTTGTTGCCGCCGAAGATACCAACGCTTCCAGCGGGGACGAGAGTGAGGATGCGGACGAGACGGCTGCCGTCGCCCAGCCGTTAGCAAGTAGGGCCAACCGCGTGGGCCAGCCTTTATCATTGTGCTGTACGCGCTGGGCGCCGAAGCCCGATGCGCGCGTTGATCTCGCCTGCGCTCGCCTCAGCTGCAGAGGAAGCATTGTCTGGACCAGCAGGATCCAGACGAGCAGCATAGAAAACAACTGCCGCGCTTCGAAAAGTGTTGGCCGACGCAGCGCTGTCGCCTGAGGTAACTTAGAAGCAATTGAGATCAAACATGAGTCCAATTGATTGTCATCGACGTGCATAAACGTATCTCCTAAAGTGCCGGCAGGCATTACTGGCATTGGTAACGGTGCTATCCAAGGGTTGTCCCGGAGTTACACTGCTGCCTCTGCAGTCATACTGCTGCTGTCACATTTATCTGTGACCGAGGAATCTACTTTTAAGCGGATGGATGAACGGTAAGTGAGCGGTTAAATGAGCGGCCGTTAGCCTCGACTAGCCTGCGATTAGCCTCGAAAGGGGTTTCTTGTTGAGCGGAGCTGCGAGTTGGGTGAACTCGCACGCAAAGATTATCCGGGTTCGTTAACGAAGACTAACGGGAGCGTTAGTCGATCAAGATCGAAAGCATTGAGTGTCGCGTGGCGGAATCTATTCGAGGCGAGAGGTTCTGTCAAGCACGGAGTTTGATACGTCAGAAAACTTTTTTGCAAAAACTTTTGCTAGACCAAGCGGGCGCGTTAACGTTCGAGAAAGTAGGCGCCAGGAGGATGCTTTCTTAAGAGTACTTCCTCAAAGGCTTTGCACAAAAAGTAATTCAACAAGTCCGCCCAAGCGGATGACTGACAATAGCTGGAGCAGTTCCTTAGTACAATGGCCGGTCCAATGAGGTCAGTACCCAAAAGCCGCTCTATAGTAAAGATTCTCCTATCAGAGTGTGTAGGTTACGGTCCGCCGCAAGTCCTTGGTAGGATTGTTGGATTGCTGTGCATAGAACTAATCAATTCCATGCCTCAAGATCTTCCGATAGCTATCCTTTGAATAGCGGCTGAACAATGAGTCCAATCTCTGGCGCATCGTGTCACATTCTCTGGCGACGCTGTTTGGATAAATACATTCGTAAAGAGATGAGGTTGTTTCCACGTAAATGCTGGAAGAGTCGTCATAGTATTCGGGTAACTCGCGGTAGCGCGAATGAAAAGAGCGCATCGCTTCATCCTCATTGAATTCACGCGCGGGTATACGACTGCTTTTGGTCACCACAATCTGATCGTTTGATTTAGGAGTGAGAAGCCGCCAACAATGCTTTCTCGACTACTGCTGGTAGGCTGATGGGATGAAACCGTTCGGCATCGAACGCGCAATCTTCGCCGCTCTCATCAAACACGCGAATCAGCCCTTCCGCTTCTGCTTCCTCATCCGGAATGAAACGGTAAAGCTTCCCGACCTCCAACGATGCCGGGTATCCTTGGTTATCGAGGCATACCACAAAATGAGCCAGCTCTTTCTTTTTCATGACTAATCCAAAAAAGGCAACTTCAATTTGAATTCTCTCTTACCAATCCCGTGTGCTTCATACCAATGAATCTCCGCCCATGACATCCACGCCTTCGTCTCCGACCTGATATACAGCGCGGTCCCTACCTATGCGAAAGGCTTTTTTCGATGCCGAGCCTTTTGATGATTGGACTTGGCTGGGATGGCCGATTGGACCAGCGTAAAGAGTGATTTCCGCAGGCGACCATGTAATAGTGATACCAATCGTTTGACTCTGCGGTAACTTATTGAGGTCGATCGTTGCGACTCGCGTCCCGGTACCCGCCGATGAATGATAGAACTGTAAACTCAACGCGTCGGTCCGTTCGACGAGGAAGAACTGTTCACCGGCGGACATTTCCCAAATCTTTCCGCCTTTGCTTTCGGGGTTGAACAGGTCAGAGGAGGAGAATTTAAGAAATACTGTGCCTTCAGGGCGGCGCATAGCTTCCTGCATTTCTGCAAGCTTGGCAGCAGGGATATTCTTCATAATTTCGAGACTCGCAGCCCAACGTATTGTACCGCTCGGAAAGGGTCGCATAATGCCCGAATTAACACGCGCCGAGCATGAGCATTCAAAGTGTTCACAATTTTCAGCCTAGAAACATCGAAAGCCCGGCATAATCCGCCCTCCGCGAACGGCATTCGATATCCATCTTGAGAGACACGCTATCGGGCGGTCTCTTGTTGGTCTCTCACCTTATCCTCCTACCCACTTGCCCGCGCTCAGGTCCAACGACGTGTTGGGCCGTGCTACGGCGAGCCAACGATATGGATGCCGACTTTCTTACAAGCTTGCACAATTTCATTCTGGAGATTTGAGCATAGTTCTCTCGTTTTCTTATCGACAGCAAGTTGCGGCTTCCACTTGAACGTGCCTTTGCGCATTCTGACGACGAGTATTCTTCGACCTCTGGCAATGAACGGAATGATTGCGCCGCCTATTGCGATCGCGAACGGCCAACCGCTCCCCTTATATGGCACGTCCGGCATTGGGTGGAATGCGCGCCACATCATCAGGAACGACAGTACCGTACCGAACACAATCATGATTGCTGAAATCATAATTATGTAGATGGGTCTCTGCTTAACTAGCTGGACTTCTCTGACGTCGCTCAACGGGACTCGCTTGAAGTACCACGGGTCACGCTTGAGCGCGAACTTTTGCGCTGAAACATAAACTGCCTGATTCGAAACGGCCATCGCGAAAACGTGCTCGTGTGAGCCGCGGAATTCCTTCTGAAAGTAAACCTGTTCTCCTGGTTGCGGTTCTATGATGAAGGGCATCTTCTCCTCATTCGACCTGCAGAATCTCGCGCAACCCAACGTAGTGCCTCAGCGGCAAGCGATCTCACCTCTCAACCGAGTCAGCTGCAAACGCTGGTTGTGCGGCGGCGCAGGGGCTTTACTTCCCTCGAGCTTCATAAGGTGCAATAGCCGCCAGAACAACCTCGTGGGGCCATTCGTCTTGAATCACGCGACGCATAAAGTCATCTGGACTGTCGACCGCATAGGGCGTTTGCTCAACATTCAGTACAGCAGCTTCTACAGGCTTAACATAGGTTTCGCTCTCCCAGCCCGGAAGCATGTTCGCCAACACTCCGCGCAGGCGCAACTGCGCGTACGAATCATCCATCCACACCTCCCAAGCTCGACGAAGGTCGTCGGGGTGAACCGAAAGCCAGGCGCCATAGGTCACCGTGTAGCCGCCAGAAAGTTTGACCGGAACCAGAATGCGGACGAAGGCCCCCACGTCCTCGACCTGCATCAGAACGTCGTTGCCCCACGTGCGCGCTGCGCGCTCGCTCTCCGGAATGCTCAGGACAGGCTCTGGAACTCCGAAGCGAATATGCCGGTTGTGTTCATCCAGAGACCGGCCGCAGCCGGGACAAAGCGCTGTGGTCACAACATCCTCCTAATTTCAAGCGGACCAACTCGTCCCATTAACGCTGGAGCTCAGCTGCCGGGACTCATGCGCAAGCTATCGATGAGAGACACGCCGATTCCGGTCCGCTCCAGGCGTTTGCTAGGTTGCGCCATCTGCGCTGGACTCAGTTTCTGCTGCTCGCTCTATGCCGGATGGAACTTATCAGGCGGTATATAAGCCACAAAAACCCTGCCACCATCAAGAGGGACCCTGCGCCCATGATACGGGATGCGATACTCGAATGGAGATTATATTGCGCCTGCTGTTCAGACGTCAGGTCTTAATACGGGATGCCTGCGTATTGCACGTCATAGAGTAGGCCGGCAACCAGGAGGCAGAGGCCTAGCACAAGAGGTGCGATCGTAAGCAAAGCTCTTCTCATCATTTCATTCAGCTTGACCCTAAAGGAAGCAACCGGACGCTGCGCTTCGGCGGCCGGGCGATAACTGCCTCAGTCATATTAATAGCGCGGCAAGTTGTCGATAAGAGACACGCTGATTTCGGTCCGCTGCAAGCGCTTGTTCTGCGCTCACTGGAGCTATGGATTCCTGGCGCCGTTGGCTCTTGCCCCATCGAAGAGGTCAGGCTTCGCAGGGATGACGATGTAGTTGATGCCCGTCCGGTTTTGGCGCCCTTCGATCAGGAAGAACACTAGGTAACCCGGCTTCCAAACTACCACCCTATAGAATCCTTTCTCCTTGTGTTCTTGCATGAATTTCTCGAATGCCGAAACATCTGTGAGCAGATTTCCCAGAATTAGCAGTCTTAGATTGTTGTTTCGAGGATATCTTGCCGTGAAATCATCTAGTTGATTACTGTGTTTTGACTTATTCCAAGACACTAATGAGCCGAAAATCGATCCCCCAATATCCTTGGACCTCTCAAACGTCATCTTCTTAGCATTCGGCATGATGGAATCGGCAGAATCTAAAACCTTCACGAGATCTTCCACGAAATAAGTCCTTTCTTCTGGATGCTCCCTCTATTGTTCCTTGGTCCTTCTAACTGTTTCCTCACTCTGACTGCAACAAACTGAGGGGAGGATAAGAATAGCAATCATTCAAATAAACAATTTAACAGCTCGAGATTTCATCTCGATTATCCTCTAGTTCGATATAGGATGCGCGCAACACTGGAATTGAGCCGCCGCCCGCGAATGGCATCCAAACAAATCGCAAGGAAAGCCAAACTTTTTGCTTACGCTCCTTTGTCTTCAGCAGGAAGCGAGAGGCAACGCCAAACAAATACAGAACCAGGAGCGGTAGCGACCGGGTCCAGTAGCAATAAGCTCATTTGTAATGGTCACGGACCAGGTCGCTACTGCTCCCCGTTCCGTATTCCTCGACCCACGAGACGATGAGGGCGGTCGGGTCGAATGACTTATTAGATGCAGTTATGCTTCAACATTATGAAGCAACTTCTTAAGCAATTCTCGCTCCCGCGCCGGCTCCAAACCAGCCCGCCGCTCTATATCTGAGGGACGCGTAGCATCCCAGGTCAGCGTGTCTTTTATGGTCTCAGACAACGGACGAAAGGTAAGACCGGCCGAAATAGCCTTATCGTTATTAACAAGGAAGATTCCATTGTATTCTTCAGGAATCCATAAGGGCATTTCGCTCCACGCCCCAACCTTCTGGTCAAGCAAGAACTTTTCGCTTGCCCAGGTGAATGTGGCAGCACTTCCGCTTACGCTTCGGCACTCTTCGAGCAAACGCCCCATCGTCAATCCATCTTCCGCTCCGGTAGTATTGTAGATTCCCGTTTGTCGCATTTCTGTCATCCGCATAATCCACTCGGCGAGATCGCGCGCATCTAAAACTCGCACTCGCCTCCCTGGTTGTCCCGGCGCCAGCACTTCGCCACCCTGCGCCACACGATGAACCCAATAAGTGAAGCGATCACTGTAATCATAAGAACCAACCAGGAGTCCAGCACGTACATTCAATACTCGACCCGGCATGGCTTCTTCTAGTGCTCCCTCACATAAGGCTTTCAACGCACCGTACATCTTTCCATAAGTTAGGGCTGTAGCCCGCTCGCCCGTATCAATCTTTTCCGCCTCGTTAACTTGTTCCGGCGTTATAGTGCTAACCGGAGCATTCTCATAAGTTCCAGCAAGATCGAAGTTCGCATACACGGAACAACTAGAGATGAGTGTGTAATGTTCCACCGCATTGGCTAGAAGTTCAGCCGATTCCCTCACAACGCCAGGCAGATAGCCGCAAGTATCAATCACTGCATCCCAACGCCGCCCTTGTAAAGCTTTAAGATCGCGGCTACGGTCACCTCGTAACTTTTCGACTTCAGGATACCGGTCAGGATTGTGCTGTCCACGATTGAAAATAGTAACTTGATGTCCGCGTGCAAGCGCAGCTTCAATCAGATGAGGACCAAGAAAGACTGTGCCGCCAAGAATTAGGATTTTCATTTGCTGCTTTCAAGTCCTATTCAACGGGGAAACGGCATCCAGCGCTGGACAGCGAAGACAGATTTTCCATCAATACTGTTGATCAATTCAATGTTCGTATCTGGTTGGTTTTGCTTCTACTTAACTCCGATGGATGTTGGAATCGATTTCAATTCATCGAGACGAACCAAACGGCTTCGCCTGTGTGAAAACAGGCGCGTTAGTGACCGATGCTACACTCAACTTTAGCCGCGCCGCTCAACTACAGAACCGTGAGCGGTAGCGACCGGATGCTACGCTCAACCTCTCCGCTTTAGTCAAGGTCAAGCTTCGCCTTGGTCATACAAACATAGGCAACGGCGTTTAATTAAGTCCTGTTCAGTCATAACTTCTTCGAGCGAGTCGGCCGGTTGAGCGTAGCATCCGGTCGCTACCACCACCCCAGCGCGGCTGCCGCGCCGGGGACCCCGGCCCGCTCACGGTTCTGTAGTTGAGCGCCTTCTTGCGAAGTGAAGTGGCAGCGTGCGCTGCTGACAGTTCGTGGTTAGAAGCCAGCCCCGAACGGATCCGGGCGACGATGGGCCCACACATTTACATCAGTACCATGTGATCAGTTGTCAAAAAGGTCAGCGGTTCTGCGTTTTACGCCAGTATTCACCCAAACTCAAGGCAGCCTTCTCGCCAAATGACTGATCCTGTTCGAGTAACGTAGGGACAGCACTAATTTGCGATAATTCATTCGCGAATGAAAAATGGAAAATGTTCTAAAAATCGCGTCTTGGGCTTAGCTAAGTCATTATTCCTGATAACGCTCGGGTGCGTATCGAGTGGCCAGCAACCCCGTTGCTTCCTCGACTTTGATGGCTTGGACCAGTACGCCTTCCTGCTCATAGGGTAAGTATGCCTGGCACTGGCCTGACGGGGCGATGAGACTTGTCGCCGATTCCTGGAAGCGCAAAGCATAATTGACGCTGGCAAAGTAGACCGTGTTCTCCATGCTGCGCATCATCATCGCCTTCTCGTAGTAAGGCCCGCTGGCCGCGCCCCACTGCGTCAGACGGACACCTTCTCGATCACTCCCCGTGTGGTGGGGATGAAAGACGACCTTGGCGCCCCGCACCGCCGCCCAGCGCACCGTCTCGGGATAGCGCCAGCCCTCATGGCAAATCGCCACTCCAAACTTCGTCCCGTTGATCTCGAAGAGTTGCCGGGTATTTCCAGGCACGTAGAACTGATCCTCAGTCGGGTCCAGTTGGTTCTTGGTTTGGTATCCCTGAATCCGGCCCTGGGCGTCAATGACAAAGGCGGCAACTTGCCGGCCCGCCGCCGTGAGCCTTTCCATCACGAGGATAGTGGCCACCGCATAAGTTCGCGCCCACTGGGCCACGGCTTGAAGTGTCCGATCCTGTTGCGTCTGATCAAAGGGCAATACTTCAAAATCCTGTCCTCGCAAACCGGGGAGATAAGCTTCCGGGAAACACACGATCTGAAGCTTCAGACAGGAACCGCTTGATCTTGTCTAAGCCGTCATCAAGGCTTGAAGCGATACAAGGACGCCAGGGCAATGATCATGGATGATCTTCCGATAAATAGATTTACAAATATTTGTTTTCAATTTCAGCCAGGAAGGCCGAGGAAAGTCGCGTGAAATCTGCTTCGTTCAATTTGATTTCATCTCCTACGCGTTATTTCAACACGGACTTAGCGGGATCAAACTTGATCGTCCTATCCGCACACATCGTGTTGTTGTTATTCATCATTGAATTGCACAACATCCTCACTTCGTTGAGCGGATTACCATCCTTCTTTTCTATGGAGTAGTATGTGTTTTCATGTATTCACAAAATGGTCCTGTAATGCTCCCACTGTTGCTTCTGCTTCGCCAGGAATGTGACGAAGCGGGCGTTTTGCCGGAGGTTATCCAAATTTGCATCCCTCTCAAATAATGGGTAGCAGGGGAACCCGTCCTCAGCCGCCGCCTCCAACCACTTTATTGCCGGCTCAGGTTTATTCATGAGCGCATAAGCACAGGCGATGTAATAGGCCGTATGATGGAAGTGACCAAATCCCTTTCCTCTTTCTACAGCCAACTTAATCTCATCCTGCGCCCGGCGTTCTTGTCCCGCTGAAGCTGACAGTACCGCCTGCAGGCTGGTAAATAGGCCGCCATTGTCCTCCGGGTAGTCCCGTAAGAATTGCTCAACTGCGGCGGACGCCTCCTCTTTCCTCCCGAGATTGAATAAAGCCCAAACAATCTGATGCCCAACTAACTCCCGATTGGCTTCCTGAGGGATGGCCCGCAGCGCCGACAGCGCCTGTTCATACTTTCCCTGGAGATTTAGGGTCTGCCCGATTCGGAATTGTGCCAGGTTATTGGTGGGGTTTATCGTCACCGCTTTGCCAGATTCCTGGAGCGCCTCGTCAAAAGCCCCGATATGACAATAGACTAGCGCGAGCTGATTTCGCGCCTCATCCAAACTGGGGTTCAAAGTGAGTGCGCGGCGATATTCCTGAATTGCCTTTTCGTGAGGGAAATGGTTGGCGGGCGTCCAGAGAATGCGGCCACGGGCCAGATGGGCCACGGCTAAATCCGGGTCTAGCGCGAGCGCTTTCTCCAAAGCTACAAAAGCCTTCTCCGCCCACTGCTTTTCGCCAGGGGCGAATAAAAAGAGCTTCCAAACGTAAGCTTGAGCCAGTTCCGCATGGGCCGCGGCGAAGGTCGGGTCTATGGCGACCGCGTGCTCCAAAGCGCTGATGGCTGCCTCATTATCTTCTTTGGTTTGGCGGTTAAGATAAAAACGTCCGCGAAAATAATGATCGTAAGCTTCCGGGTTGACCGGACGGACGCTCCCGAATTGAACCTGCTCCTGCGGCGTAAGTTTTATTCTGATTTCGCCGACGATGTCTTGCGTGACCTCTCTCTGTAACGCCAGCACATCGCGCAGATCCCGGTCGTAGCTGTCATTCCAAATATTCCGGTCCGTCGCCGCGTGAATCAACTGGACGGCGATCCGCACGCGGTCGCCGGAGCGAACCACCGAACCTATCAGCAGTGCATCCACATTCAACTCGCGGGCAATTTCCGGCAGTGGTTTGCGCGCGCCCTTATACTGCATCACCGATGGCCGTGAAATCACCCGTAGCGCGCCGATCTTGGCCAAGTTGGTGATAAGCGACTCGGTCATCCCGTCGGCGAAGTAGTCCTGTGAAGCGTCGCCGGAGAGGTTCTCAAGCGGCAGCACCGCCAGCGACTGAATGCGAACCGGATTGACTTTGCCCAACATGCGCTCACGTAATCCACCTGCATTCAACCCCAGAAGCAAAGCTGAGAACGACAGCAACCCGACCAAAACAAATGCCCAGCGGCGAAGGGATACGGGCGGGCTTGACGCTGCGGCCAGTGGCGGGACGGAAGTCTCTCGCCCGCCATCCGGAACCGGCCCGCTATCATCGGCTTCTTCACTTAATTCACGGGTGGAGGAAACCGTACCCTCAACCCAGCGTTCTTTCACGCCGGCGACAAAACGATAACCGGAACGTGGCACTGTTTCTACGTATTGATGTTCATTCGGGCCTTCACCCAGTGCTCGCCTCAACGCAGACATATTCACCGACAGGTTAGCTTCCTCGACAAAGCTATCCGGCCAGAGTCGTTTCAACAACTCACTTTTTTCGATCAGGTGACCGCTGTTTTCTACGAGCACGACCAGCAGGTCGAACGACTTGGGGGTGAGCGGTACCGGTTGGTTATTGCGCAGAAGCTGCCGCTCCTCGGGAATGAGTCGGAAGGGACCGAATTCGTAGATGTGCCTGGCTTGCCCGACCATACGGCCCATTCCGGAGATCTACCGGCCTTCCTTGGAGATCTTTTGGAGAAGTATTGGCGGTCTTTAAGGACTTCCAAACTCTCGCTGAGTAATGTCTGTCGGCGTCAGTAACTTAATCCGATCTGAGGTGCTGCACATTATAGTCCAGCGCCCCTAGCCGGCAAACAGAACTGACGACTAAGTCTTCGCAGCCTGAGCACCCGTCTCGTGTATCTGCGAGCTCCATGCGCCAAACCAATACCACGTCAATTTAGTAAAGGAGATCAAACATGAAAATCAAAAGAATGAGTAGAGCATTCGTGATTGCAATCAGCCTCGGCGCCGTCCTTTTCGGTGTCATTGCGTATGCGGCTACCACTGTCATACTTGCCGTTGGCACCATCGCGCAATCAGAACTCTTCGATGGGCCCGCTACGGTGACGGTTCGAACACTGACTATAAAGCCCGGCGAGGTGCTCGCCTGGCATTATCACCCTGGGTACGCCTTCAGCGTCGTAAAAAGCGGTGCATTGACCGTGGAGGAGGGATGTGGCGGCGAGGAAACGCTCACTCCAGGACAAGGTTTCGAGGAGCTGGATGGCCATGTTCACAGAGCGAAGAATCTCAGCGCCACGGAGGATGTCGTGGTGTACAACACCTTTATCGTCCCTCAGGGAAAACCGACAACGGTGAATCTCCCGGACCGCCGATGTGGTCCTCCACGAAGTGACAGCGAATGCAGAGACGACGGCTGGATGAGCTTCACTCAGCCGCGTACCTTCGCTAATCAAGGTGACTGTATTGACTATGTTCGTCACCGGGCACGGATCGTCTTGCCGGTTCCGGAGGACCCGCAAAATTAACTCCTGGTTTAGAAGTGTGGCAACAAAAACTAGAGAGCGTTCTCTTTGGAGTGCCGTGAAGTGAGCACCCCAGCGCGGCTGCCGCGCTGGGGACCCCACCTGTCACCGCTTTGGCCTGAGGCGGTCTGGCGCCGAACTCTGTGAGCAGCTTCAAGCGGATCGTGGCCGCGACAGGTCGCGACAGACAAAGCGGCGACAGGTCGCCGAACTCCAAAGGAGTTGACGCTGTGTTCTATTCGCCTAGGACGTCGCCCCGGTTCTAGGAACGGTAACACTGCGCCTAAGCGGCCGCGAGTCAACTGAATCGTGCGGCAAGTCGATGGAGGCACGCTGATACGGTCCCTGAGCGTGTTGAGCATCGCTGTGAGGAAACGATTCAACCGATCGAGGGTTTGAAGCACGTGTCACCAGACAAGTCGCCTTTCCCGCGTCCGGCTTAGCTGGCCGCCGCCTTCACTTTCCCTGTGGCCCTTTCTATGAGCGCGGCCACCGCATTCGGCTGCGACACGTAAATCGCGTGACTGCCCGCGACCTCGACGACAGTCGAACCCGCGCGCTTGGACATGAAGTGCTGAGCCGGCGGTGGGATCATCTTGTCGTCGGTGGCAACCAGGTACCAGCTCGGCTTGGTCTTCCAAGCGGGCTCGCTGATCGTGCCGTTGAGCGAGTCCAAGCCCCATGGGACCTGTGAGTCTGCCATGAACGCAGCTCTTTCATCGTCCACGTCAGCCGCGAATGCGGCAGCGAACTTCGCCTTGTCGAGGAGTAGATAGCCGTCCTGCGGCGGCAGTATCGGTGGCACTGGCGCGCCCGGCGGGGGATCCTTGATAAGCGTGGACACCGACTCGCCCTTATCCGGGGCAAAGGCGGTGATGTAGATAAGTCCCGCGACTTTTGGATCGTTGCCGGCCTCAGTGATCACCGCTCCGCCGTAGGAGTGGCCGACGAGAATCACTGGGCCATTCTGCGCGGCGACAATGCGCTTGGTTACGGCGACATCGTCTGCTAGCGATATCGTCGGATTTTGAACGATGCTGACCGTGTAGCCGTCCTTCCTCAGGATCTTATAGACCCCTTCCCAACCAGATCCGTCCACAAAGCCACCATGGACGAGAACGACGTTACTTACTCCCAAACTTAACGCTTCAGCCATTATGATCTCCTTTCTTCGATTCAGATCTCATTAATCAACAAAGATGCCTAACGCTGGAATTGAACCGCGCCGGAGGCATCTACGCTAACAGCAAGCTTCGCATGACAGACTTGCAGATTCGGCGTCGGCTCGAATCACTTGTTAGATTGCGCCGCGCGTTATTACTCGACTACTGCCACAGCATCAACCTCGATGAGGAATCCCTCCTCTGCCAGTGCTTCTACGCCGAGCCACGTGCTGACCGGAAGACACGTGTGCGGGAAAGCCCTCCTGAAGGCTTCGCCGACGATGGCGGCATCCACAGGCTGATAATGCTTGACATAAATATTCACCTTCACCACATCCGCGGTCGAAGCACCTGCCGCAGCTAAAGCTCGCGTGAGGTTGCGGAACGCTCGCTCCGCCTGCGCCGCAAGATCGCCCGCGCCGATTAGATTCTTTTGCTCATCAACTGAGACCTGACCCGCGACATAAATCGTGCGGACACTTCCGGCTTTAACGATCACTAGTTGTGAGAAGGCTTGCTGCCAATTCGGGAGGTCTGGCGGATTGAGAAACTCCTTTTCCATGCGGCTTCTATGCTTCACCTCGGACTAAGAACGCAACATAGCGCTGCGCGCTTCATCGGCCGGGCGACTCCACTCAATTTCCATTTGTACTGCTAACAACAACACTCAACCGAATCCACTGCAAGCGCTCGTTAGACCGCATCTTACAGGGCATGAGCAGTGCAGCCCTACCTGCTTGTCGCAGGCGCAAGCCAGGCGCGACCTTTAGATAAGTCCAGCGTCAGGTCCCAATTTGTGAGGCTGAATGCCCTCTGCCAACCGGTATGAGGCCGCGCCATCTCGCGCATCATAAAACGCAGTTGCGATTCAGCCCGTCGCCTGCGTTTCGCGACTGCCACGAAACAAAAAGGTCAACACAAGCCCTGCCACAAATCCGCCGATGTGCGCCATGTAAGCAACGCCGCCCTGCGCTGCGTTCGCAAGAGTACCAATGCCGCTAAAGAGCTGCAGCACAAACCAGAGCCCGATGACTACCAGTGCGGGCACTGGAATCACTCGTTGGCCCTGCAATACTTTGACGCTTCCCTGTGGGAACAGCAAAATGTAAGCGCCGAGCACCCCGGCAATCGCCCCTGATGCTCCCAAATTCGGCACGTGTGATCCGAGACTAAACGCCAACTGTGCAAAAGTTGCCGCCAGCCCACAGAGCAGGTAGAAGATTATGAACTTGAGGTGCCCGAAACGGTCTTCCACATTGTCACCGAAGATCCACAAGTAAAGCATGTTGCCTCCCAGGTGAAGCCACCCAGCATGCATGAACATGGAAGTGAAGAGCGTCAGAAAATCAGCGGCGGGATTGGCAAGGAAGCGGCTGGGAACGAAGGCCCATTTCCCAATAAAAGCCTCCCCGCCACTCATCTCTACAAAGAAAAACAGGATGTTCAGGGCGATCAGGGCATACGTGACCAGCGGAACAGTTCTGCGAGCGGTATCATCATCACCGATTGGGAACATAAGATTTATCTCCTTCCCCAGCAA
>DASXQM010000156.1:0-8863 GCA_036507195.1 Pyrinomonadaceae bacterium
TTGACGGCAAGTTTCGCAAGACCGAAGTAAAACTCAAGCGTAGTGGATTAAGTATTCAGTCGAGAAAAGGTTATTTCGCGATCAACGCATCCTATGCGTCTCCGGTCCTGGGGTTTGAAGCCCCGGCACTTGCCGCCGCCGGCAGCGCTAGCCTCCCGCATGATTTACCAGTGCGCTCGACAGCTCTCTCTTTTCCGGAACCCGATCGTCGCGGAATGGTGGTGGTTATTGCCGAGCTACCTTTGAGTTCAATTTCTTTTCATGGCGACAAGCAGAAGCAGCAATACTCGACTGATTTCTCTTTAATTACTCTGATCAAAGATGGACAGGGACAGGTGGTAAGAAAGGTCAGCAAGCAATATATGCTGACAGGAGCGTTAGATGAATTGCCGGCAGCACAGAAGGGACAGGTCCTTTATTATCGTGAAACGGACCTCGACCCTGGTCATTACACAATACAAACGGTTGCCTATGACGCGCTGAATAACAAGGCCGGAGTGAAAGAAGGAACTCTTGATGTGGCCGGATCGAAGGAGGGAAATGACGAGAACCTGCGGCTAAGCAGTCTTATCATCGTCAGTCGGGCAGAAAAGCTGGGTGCAGGAGAGAAAAATTCGTCGAACCCCTTGCAAGTGGGAGGAGTGCAGGTCTACCCGTTGATGGGAGAGATGCACAAGCAGGCACGGAAGCAGTTAGCTTTCTACTTTTCTATATATCAAGGGAAAGCTTCAGAGAAGAATGTGCCGAAGATAACCATCGAGCTTTTGCGAGATGGACAGTCACTGGGCCAAACTCCTGGGGACGCGCCGGCCGCGGACGTGACCGGTCGCAGGCAGTTCATCGGAGCCCTGCCGCTGGAACAGATCCCGATCGGAAACTATGAGATGAAAATCACGGTGAACGACGGGAAAAACAGCGTTTTAAGTTCAAGCCACTTTTCCCTGGAAATGTAGAAAATGCCGAGCAATAGTGGCCCGGAAGAGCAAGGTCTCTCTATGACCTTAGCTCCTGCCAACATGCCTACTGTTAAGTAAATCGAATCCGCCAAAAATGAGAGCGGGCAGTGTATCCCAAAACAAACGAGACGCATCTCCAACTAAAGTTGGGCCTGAAATTCAATCATCGGTCTCGTGACAGGCAACGGCACGGATGGTACTTTACGCGCGTTGCAGACAGTTAATGGTCCCGGGTTGGGGCGCATCAAGGGGCAGTTCCTTCCTAACTTGTTGCCAAGACCTAAACCCTTGATGTGCCAGTTAAGTGACCAGCTCGGGACCACCCTTCCTTCCAAATTTGAACGAGCACACTGTTAGTGGTTCGAACGCATTAAATTCTTAGGTTCGCGGAGAACAACTTGGCTGCGGGCCTTTTTCTTTGATTTGGACTCGGAAAAGGCTTTCGGGTCTCGATAGCGGGGATTAGGTCACACAAACCTTTTATTCCGACAAGGACGCGCAAATGAGCTCACACGAACATAAGCCCTCGAAAGCCGCAAATCGCTACAGATTGCTGCCACACGCAATTATGCTCACGGCGGTAATTTGTTTATTCCCAGCCTGGATTTCATCGATCAATGCCCAGCAAGCCGCGACGGCTACGCTGAGCGGCCGCGTCCTTGATCCCAATCAGGCGTTCGTGACCGGCGCCGAGGTGACGGCATTGCAAAAGGCAACCGGCACAGGCAGATCGACTGCAACCAACGCCGAAGGCCTGTTCGTCCTAACCAATCTCCCGGCCGGTGAATATGAAGTGAAGATTCAAGCCGCGGGTTTTGCCCCAAGAACAGTGACTGTCACGCTTCAAGTAGGACAGAACGAAACCCTTAATAGCACGCTAAGTGTTGGAAGTGTCTCAGTCGATTCGGGGATGATCTACAGTGATCCGATCGGCGCCATTAGTACAGAATCCTCCCTGGTTGATGGAGTAGTCAGCAAACGAGAGATCGAAGGTCTGCCGCTCAACGGACGCAACTTTCTCGAACTGGCATTGTTAATTCCCGGCAACAGTCCGGCGCCAAACTTCGATCCCACGAAGAGCAATACGGTAGTTATTTCCTCGGCGGGTCAACTTGGTCGGGGCGGCAATGTAACGGTTGATGGCGCCGACGACAATGACGACGTCGTGGGGGGACAAGTACAAAACATTTCCCAGGAGGCGGTGCAGGAGTTTCAAATTGCGACCAACAGATTCTCTGCTCAGCTCGGCCGCTCTGGCTCGTCCGTGATCAATATTGTGACCAAGTCTGGCGGCAATGAATACCACGGTTCAGGCTCCTTCTACTTCCGCAACCGGGTGCTGCAAGGGTTGCCGGCAACCTTTGACCGTGGCTTGGGACAGACTCCGCCTTTTGACCGCGAACAATATGCTTTCACCTTAGGCGGGCCGATTCAGAAAGACCGGGCATGGTTCTTTGGATCGGTTGAATACCGCAATCAGGATGGCGCCGCCCTGGTTGGCGTACGAGATCTGCCGACGCGGACTATCAAACGGACCTTTGCGGGAGCGCCGCTAAACGATCTGCTGAGCACCGAGCGCGTCGACTGGCAACCGAGTCTTTCCGATCACCTCTTCTTTCGTTATTCATTGCAACGCGAGGACGACGTCGCGGCGAGCACACTGGATCGCGCCATCGGTGCTGCTTCTCAACGTCAGGCGAGCATCAACAATACGCATTCGTTTCTCGCAAACTACACCCGAGTCTTAAATCCCCGCAATGTAAACAGTTTCAACTTTAGTTTCAGCACCTTCTTTAATGACATTGAGCCCGTCACCCCCGGACCGCAGCTTACCTTTCCCAGCATTCAGGACGGCGCCTCGTTCCGTGTGCCGCAGGGCACCAAACAGCGACGTCTGCAATTCAGCGATACGTTCTCGATGATCCGAGGCAATCACACACTGAACTTTGGTGGTGAGATTCAACGAGTCGATGCTGATTTTGATCTGCGGGTTTTCCAAGCCGGTCGCATTGAAATGATCGAAGATTTTCCGGACTTCGATCGCAATGGCGACGGCAAGGTGGATGATAACGATCTGCTATTCGCGGTCACCCTACGCAGTGGTAAACCAACTGAGCCATTGCTGATTCCCAACGCCGACAGCACTTACCTGGCGGGCTTCGTGCAGGACGACTGGCGTGTTCGCCCTCAGCTCACGTTGAATGTTGGCTTGCGCTACGAACTGGACACCGATGTCAAAAACATCAGCCGCATAAGTCAACTCAATCCGATAATCTTGCCCTTCCTGCACGGCAAGCGAGGAAGAGACAGCAACAACTTCGGCCCGCGTCTGGGGTTCAATTACTCAGCGCAAGATGGGCGCACGAGCATTCATGGTGGCTATGGCATCTATTACGATCGCATAACGCTGGAAATCCAATCGCTGGAGCGTGGTCTGGATGGCCGAGCGCTGCCGATTGAAGTGAAAGCCGGCAACCTCTTTTTCATTCCGCCGCAGTTTCTGTTCGATCCCGTCAATGGCACGTTTCCGCCAGGAGCGCCGACCCTGGCTAATCCCTTCACCGGTTTTATTCTTACGGGTGCAGGCGCCGCCGGCATCAACATTATCGACAACACCATGCAGAATCCAATGGTGCAACAGATGAATCTTGGCATTCAACGCGAGTTTGGCCGTAACTATGTGTTGCGCGCGGATTACCTGCATAACTTCGGCACCCATTTCATCATTGGCCGCACCATTGGCAGTTTGTTCAATCCGGTAGTGGGCGGTCCGGACTCAGTTACGAATTTGGAGTCGAGCGTTAAGACAAAGTATGACGGACTACTGCTGAGCATTGAGAAGCGTTTCGCCAAACGCTATCAATTTCGGGCTTCGTATACACTCTCTAAAGCATTCAACTTCGCGAACGACGATCAGATTCCCTTCTCCAATGGGCCACTTAATCCTGGCAATCTGAACCTGGAATACGGACCGACCCCAAACGATCAGCGTCATCGCTTTACCTTCTCCGGGGTTTGGGATTTGCCGGCCGGCATCCATCTCGCTCCGATCTTCACGCTTGCTTCGGGAGTGCCGATGGACATTCTCGTGCCTGGCGGCGGCCAGCGAATTCCCCAGTTGCAACGCAACGCGGGCGGCCGGTTGTTTCACAGCGGAGCAGAGTTGAATGCTTTTCTTCAGCAGATAAACGCCGCGGGCGGATTTGGCGGTGAGCCTTTGCCGTTGGTCTCTGATAATGCCCGTTTCAATGACAGCTTCAATTCCTTTGATCTGCGCCTCTCGAAAGTCTTTCGTGTCGGAGAGCGGGTGAAGATCGAGCCGCTGGTGGAAGTATTCAATCTTTTCAACATCACGAACGTCCTGGGCTTTTCAAAATCGAACTATTCAGGATTCTCGAATGTCCTTGTACGTGACAGCAACGATCCAACAAGCGCTGGCTTCCTGCGTTCGTCGAGTTTCGGACGGCCCGTCACGACAGCAGGTGGCGTATTTGGCTCAGGCGGTCCGCGAGCATTTCAGTTTGCAGCGCGCGTAACGTTTTAAGTGCGATCCCAGCCGCATCTTAAACGTCAGCTCGGTCTTCGTACCGCCACCGCTCTAATTGTCGGCGAAGTCATCGCCGTTGGAATTTTTCTCACCCCGGCCGGCATGGCAAAATCGCTTGGCTCACCCGTGTGGCTGCTGATCGTCTGGCTGATCATGGGTGGAATGGCGTTATGTGGGGCGCTCTGTTATGGCGAGTTGGCGGCAAGATTCCCGGAAGCCGGCGGCGGCTATGTTTATCTTCGCGAAGCCTATGGTCGGCCGGTCGCTTTCCTCTATGGATGGATGGCTCTGCTGGTCATGGATCCCGGCATCACGGCCGCGCTTGCTGTGGGTATGGCAGGGTATGTCGGGTACATTTTCAACCTGTCAGCCGTAGCGCTCAAAGCCGTGGCCATCGCAGCGATTGTATTCGTCGCCCTGGTTAATATTCGCGGAGTCAGACTCGGAGGCGGGTTAATACGCTGGCTGACGATTCTTAAGCTCGGCCTGCTCGGTCTGGTGATCGTCTGGGGATTTGGGTCGCAGGCCGGACAGTGGTCCAACTTTACTCCGCTGGTGGCCCAACGTCCGGGATCCGAGGCCTTGCTGGGGGCCCTGGCTGGCGGCCTGGTGGGCGCGTTTTTCTCATTCGGCGGGTGGTGGGATTTAAGCAAACTCGGCGGAGAGGTACGCGACCCGGAACGCACCTTGCCGCGGGCCCTGATTTATGGTGTGACGATTCTCACAGTGGTCTACATCCTTACCAGCGCAGCTTTCATTTATCTGGTGCCCCTGGAACAGGTGACGTCAGCCGAGACTTTCGCCGCGCAAGCAGGAGAGATTTTGTTTGGTCGCCTGGGCGGGCAAGTATTGTCCAGTATAGTGATCGTGGCGGTACTGGGAAGTCTGGCTGCGGTGGTCATGTCGGCGCCGCGAGTTTACTTTGCGATGGCTCGCGACGGACTGTTTATTCCCGCCGCTGCTTCGATTCACCCGCGCTTTCAAACACCAGCTCGCGCAATCGCAATTCAAGCGGCGCTTGCGGCTTTGCTGGTGCTCGTAGGCACCTTCAACACCATCATTTCTTATTTCGTTTTTGTCGTAGTGATTTTTATCGCGCTCACTGTAGCGGCGCTGTTTGTGTTGCGACGCAGGGCGCCCGACGCCGTCAGATACAGGACGCCAGGGTATCCGGTGACACCCATTGTGTTCTTGCTCTTGATCGCGTTGTTGCTTTTTCTATTGGGCGGGCATAATCCTAAGCAGGCACTCTTAGGAGTCGGAGTGGTAGCTCTGGGCCTGCCTGTCTATTATCTGCTGTTTCGCCGGAGACGTATGAGTTGACGCAGAAAAGAGGTGCGATTTTATTATGACCTGGATCAAGACTGTTCCCGCTTCCGAGGACCTGAAAGTTCGAGAGGCTGCTGAAGGACAGCGACACTTGTACCCAATAGAATATGCCACGCCGGTTCATCCTACGCTCGATGGCGAGTCCGCCGGAATCGTTGACTCGCACAGCCTGATCCCCGACGCTCTTTTTCACGCGTTCGCGACGTACGGTTCTTTGCTGTCCCCTGATCTGCCTTTGCAACGCCATCAACACGAGATGATCGCGACCATGGTCTCGGTCACGAACCGGTGCCACTATTGAATTGAATCTCACGCAGAGTTTCTGCGTCGGGTCACACTAGATGGCGAGATGGTCAAAGCGTTGGAAGAGGATTACAGGACTGCCCCGATCTCCGACCAGGATCGCGTGATGCTCGATTACGTGGTGCAGGTGACGAAGGACGCCACACGTATTTCGCCCGCAGATCATGAACGCTTGCGCGCTGTCGGCTTCGACGACAAAGGCATCCTGCAGATCACTTTGATAGCGTCCTGGTTTAACTATATCAATCGCGTCGCCGATGCATTGGGCGTGGGCAGAGATTAGAGCCAATCCTCCAGCCTGATGAGGTCAGGACCACCTCGCGGTAGCGGGTGGGTCTTGCTCGCTGTTCATAGCCTACTTGGTCCGATCGACATAGCTCCTTCGAATCTCTCATTTCTTCACCGGCGAAGATTGCGGCGATGGCGTTGGCGTCGGCGCCGGCTTGGCAAAGACTATCGGCGTCGCGTTTGTGATTCCCTTCCCTTCCAAAACCGTGATCGACTGGTTTGGCTTAAGATCAGTGATCGTGTCCCTTCCCCCGCTCGGCCATGCGATTTCCAAACTCAACATCCTGCCATCCTCGGGAGCACCGAGCCCGAACACCACCGGCAGTTCGCTTTGTGAGCAATAGCTTGATCCGGTCTTGACCATGTTGAAGAGTTTCATACCCTTGGGAGTTTTTAAGGTGATCCTGGCTCCAATCCCATCGCGGTTTGATCTGGTGCCCACGGTCTTGACTCGAAGCAGATCATTTTGATTGGCGTTGTCGTTTCGCAGTAAGCGGGCGGGTCCGTTGTTTGAGGTAATCAACAGATCAAGATCGCCATCGTTATCGAAATCACCATAAGCCGCACCTCGGCCGACAATGGCGCGCTGCAGAGCTCGGCCCAGCTTGCCCGTCATCTCTTCAAATTTTTTCTTGCCCTTGTTGTGGAACAGATGCGGCGGCTGCGCATATTTGACGTTCGGTTGGACCACGCTGATGTCGTCGGAAACGTGACCGTTTGCCGCAAACACATCAAGCAGCCCGTCGAGGTCATAATCGAAGAAGAAGACTGCGAAGGTCAGCGATTGCGCAGACATCTTGCCGATCCCGGAGTTAGGCGCTTCATCAGTGAAAAGCCCGCTGCCATCGTTGCGATAAAGGGCCATGCTCTCGTTCGTGAAATTACCGAGAACAATTCCCGGCCGTCCGGACCCTTCGTAGTCTCCGGCATCGACGCCCATTCCAGCGCGCGCTGTGCCGGCTTCGCTGAAGGCAACACCCGCCGCGACGGCCTCGTCAGTAAAAGTCCCATTGCCGTTGTTCTTGTAGAGTTTGTTGGGCTCGGTGTCGTTGGCGATGAAAAGATCCAGCCAGCCATCGCTGTTGTAATCCAACAGTGCCACGCCGAGTGATTTGCTCGTCGGATCGTTTAGTCCCGCACGTTGCGTGACGTTTTCAAAACTACCGTTGCCTTTGTTGTGGTAAAGCGTTGAGCTTTGGCCCTTGTAGGACTGAGGCGTGCAATAGGATTTATTCTTCCCGTCGAGCGAGCAAAATTGATCCTTCTCCACGGACCAATCGACGTAGTTTGCCACAAAGAGGTCAAGCTTGCCGTCGTTGTCATAATCGAACCACGCGGCACTCGTGGAGAATCCCGGATCGCCGACGCCCGCCCTGGCTGTGACCTCAGCGAACTTCCCGCCGCCCAGATTGCGAAAGAGATGGTTTGGCCCGACACAGGTTATGTATATGTCGTCATTCCCATCGTTGTCGTAGTCGGCTACCGCGACTCCAATGCCATACATTTCGCTGGCCACGCCCGCCTGTCGCGTAACATCCGTGAAAGTGCCGTCCTGATTGTTGTGGTAGAGCGCCAGAAACGATTTGCCGGTCTTGTGCTCGGGCCAGTCCATGGAATTGACGAGCAGAATGTCCTGCCAGCCATCATTGTCATAGTCAAAAAAAGCGCAGCCTGTGCCCAGAGTTTCCGGCAGATACTTTTTGCCAAAGGCGCCGGTATTATGTTTGAAGCGTATCCCAGCCTGCGCTGACACATCGGTAAACTCGATGGGACCTGATGGTCGTGGTGGTGTCGGGCTTGCTGCAGGTGTTGGCGTCTGGCTTGCGACTTCGAGAGAAGCCGCGCCTGGCGCAGTCGGCGCCGCCTGTTTACATCCCGAAAACAGGAAGAAGGAAATGAATACAAGGTTGAAGATGACTGAGTTACATCGCATTAGTAATGAAATTTCCCTTTCGGATTTATGAGCCGAATCAAACGAGATCCAGGCCGCGGTTGAGTGCTTGGATCAGGTCCCTACGAGACAGTGTAAAAACTCAAAGCCTACGTTAATTTACAGGTTGGGAAGGGTGGCTTGCCCCCGCCTGAGCGCCAACGGCGCGAGTAGTTACTTTAGCCTTCAACTTACAACTCGAACGCTCAGGCCTGGATGTTTTCAGTTCGCGACCCTTTTTTTTCCGGATGATATGCCGTTGAAATCCTTCCCAACTACTCGCGCCGTTGGCGCTCGGGCGGGGGCAAGCCCAACTTCCTGACCTGCAAGTTAGCGGAAGCTTGGGCCGTTCGCGGTTCTGTAACCCTCCCCCTTACGCTTTCGCCGTTGCGGCCGTTGTCTGGCGGCGCGAATCCCACCAGATCTCGATCAGATTCGCTGCCGGCCCAACAAAGAACAACGCAAAGATAGGAGCGTACACGACTTGATCCAACCTCAGGAAAAACTCGA
>DASXQM010000157.1:0-19635 GCA_036507195.1 Pyrinomonadaceae bacterium
GCCCTGTAATTCTCTTGCAAGGATTCTTGCAAGGTTTCTTGCACTGCAATGAAAGGGACGACCTCACATGAAAATGAATCAAGTAGAATTGCTACAACATAATGCGGTTACTGCCACCAGCAGCGAGCGGGCCCGGGCGGCTTGCGAGCGAGCCAAAGAGCTGGAAGAGGCAGGCAAATTTGAGGATGCCAGGTCGGCCTTGAGCGAATTATGGCAGCGCATAGGAGATCGGCCAAACCTTGACGGTTTGGATGGAGCCATCAGCGCCGAGGTGCTTTTGCGCGTTGGTGCTTTGTCGGGCTGGATTGGAAGTGCCCGTCAAATCCCAGGGGCGCAGGAGTCTGCCAAGGATCTCATCTCAGAGAGCTCAGCAATATTTGAAGAACTTGGACTGACGGAAAAGGTTGCCGAGACGCGCGTAGATTTGGGTATTTGTTACTGGCGCGAAGGCGCTCTTGATGAAGCCAGGATAACCTTCGACGATGCTTTGCAACGCCTTGGCAATCTCGAAAGCGAACAGAGACTAAGAGCGATCTTGAATAAAGCGATTGTTGAAGAAGTATCTTCCCGTTCCGGGGAAGCGGTCCGAATTCTTTTGGAATCAGAATCGTTTTTCGAGAGAAGCAGCAACCATTCACTGAAGGCTAAGTTTCACCTTGAGTTTGCGACGGTTCTAAAAAATCTTGGCTTGGCAGAACGCAGAGAAGACTATATCGATCGGGCACTCATGCAGTACACGGCTGCAGGTCTTCACTTTGAAGAGGCCGGACACCACCGGACCCTTGCCGTCGTCGAGAATAACCTCGGCTTCTTGTTTACGCACCTGGGAAGATTTGGCGATGCGCACCAGCACATTGATCGGGCGCTTTCGTTAGTTACCAGGTTAAATGACAAAGGACTTCGGGCCCAATTCGAAGATACTCGAGCCAGGACTCTTCTTGCTCAGGGGCGCATTGAACAGGCAGAGGAGGTTGCCAACTCGGCCGTTAAGGGTTTGAGAGAGGGCGACGAACAGTCGAATCTCGCCGCAGCTCTTACAACACATGCGACGGTCCTCGCCAGGTTGGGCCAGCACAGTGATGCTCTCGCGAAGCTCAACGAGGCTGTTAGCGTTGCCGGCCAGGCGGGCGATCCCGAAACTGGAGGTATTGCGTCTCTTACGATTATTGAAGAGCTGGCACCCGTACTGTCAACGGTCGAGTTGCGCGACTACTATAAGAATGCCGAATCGAACTTAACTCCTTCCCTACATCCGGCAGTTCGGATCCGCCTGGGCGAGTGTGCCCGATCGGTCCTCTTGGCTGAAGCCCACGAGGCAACTTCAGGATCCCAAATCTCGACGTTGGATGCGGGTGCAGCTGACCGCTCGCTTGAAGAAAAGGTACTTCGCTACGAGGGCGAACTAATCAACCGCGCCCTCCTGGCATCTGACGGCAGCGTCACCCGTGCCGCCCGGCTGCTTGGTGTCACCCATCAGGGACTTGCTTTCATTCTGAATGGCCGGCAAAAGAATCTGCTGCCCTCGCGAAAGCCGGCGAAGCGCCGCCGGCGAAGCATCATTCGCTATCATTGAGAGCCGAACTAAACTCAGCTTCAGTTCTCCCGCCTGGTCTTCCCGCCTGCCAGCTCGCCTTGTCAGGGCAACGTCGCTGGCCTCTTTGTGCTCTAAATGTTGCTTCAAATATCAATCGGTATCAAAATTCACGGACCACTAATTAGATGAACTCCTTTAAGACCCTCTTCATAGTTCTGCTTCTGTTTTTTGTTGCCGGTGAAAGTTTGGCCCAGACACCGCGTCGGAGAGGTGCCCGGCGCCCGGTAGTCGCCAACCCGGCTACTAGTCAGCCCGTCTCGCAGCCGCAGCCGACTCCATCGACGACTACGCCCGCGATTGCCGCACCAAGTGCCCCGATACCGTTGGCGAGTGTCAATGGTCAAATCATCACCAGCGCGGAAATTGATCCTAAAGTGCGGGAAGAAGTCGAAGCTGTGGAAGCTAGAATAGACGAGGCCCGGCGGCAGCTTTTGGACCTGCAAATCAACACCCTATTGCTGGAGATCGAAGCCGCCAAAAGAAGGATCACGCCACAACAGTTGTATGATTTGGAAGTTGTCAGAAAGATAACCGAGCCAACAGAGAGTGAAGTTAATAAGTTCGTTGAGGACAACCGCGACCAGATCGATCAAACCAATCCGGCCGCGATAAGCCAACAGGTAGTGGCGTTCTTGAAGGGTGAGCGCGAAGAGAGAATATCCGGAGAATTAGTTAAGCGTCTGCGCGCATCGAATCCGGTTGTAAGCATGGCTAACGCAAACGCCCCTGGCCTTGCGCCGTCCGCGGCAATAGTTACGGTATCAGGACGTCCCATAACCGCGGGCATTATAAATGAGCGGCTCAAACCGATTGCTTACAAGCTGCGCCTCAACACCTTCACGCTCGCCAGGCAGGCTTTGGATCTCACCATCAATGATTTGCTTTTGCTTGCCGAGGCAAACCGCCGCGGAGTCCCTCCGGAAGAAATTGTACGCAAGGAAATAAGCGAAAAAGTACGTCCCCCCACGGAAGCTGAGATCGCAAAATTCTATGCGGATAATAAGGCCAAAATTCCGGGCGAGCTCGCGGCGGTTAGTAGTCAAATCGCTTCATATTTACAGGAGCAGGACCGCCAGCGATTGGAGCAGGACCTCTCCGAAAGACTTCGAAAAGGGGCCGACATTCGCTTGTTAATCTCCGAACCATTTCTCCCGGTGCAATCGATAAGCGTAGATGACGATCCGGTTCGAGGCGATGCGAACGCCCCAGTCACAATCGTCGAGTTTACAGACTTCCAATGTCCTTCATGCGCGGCAATGCAGCCAATCGTCGATGAGGTACTCAAATCCTATGGCCCTAAAGTAAAGTTGGTGGTGCGGGATTTTCCGCTCGCCATGCATGCGAATGCTCGCAAAGCGGCAGAGGCGGCGAATGCCGCTCACGCCCAGGGTAAGTTTTTTGAATACACCGCCTTGCTCCTTAAGCGACAGAATGCGCTTGACGTTCCTTCACTGAAAAAATATGCGAGCGAACTGGGATTGGATCGCGTGCGTTTCGACGCCGCACTGGATGGAGGAAAATACGCGGCTGAGGTCAGGCACGATATCAGCGACGGTGAACTCTATGGCGTCGACAGTACGCCGGCTATTTTTGTCAATGGGATAGCGCTTAGAGAGATGAGTGCTGAGGCCTTGCGCGCCTTAATCGATCGCGGACTCGCCAGTGCCAACTCGAGCCCCAAGGTTTCAGCAAGGTAGTTTTTCTTCAGTTAGACTTCTTCTTATCAAACAAGTTGCACGCCTGGTAGATGCCGGTCGATCTATCGCGCAGGCGTGTCAGGCTGCGGCGCTAATCCAGAAATGGCAAGATTGCCGGCAACAAAAACAACCAGCCGAATCTCTTAATTATTTAGCAAACTCCCGGGATTACCCTTGGCCCACGCGCGTCACTGGAAACGGGAGGCGCGTGATTGTTAAGTAAAACTTCTGACCTAACCCTGACAAACGACTTGTTTAGAGATCGGCCCTTCCCATGAGGCCCGAGGGGAGAAATGTTAGCGCTCAAGGGAGCGAGTTTTATACAATTGGGGACGGGCGCAGTTTGAAGTTTAGAGTTCAGCCCGGGGAGCGCCGCAGCCCCGCGTGAGGTGGTAGCCTTTAGGCTGCCGTTTCGCCGCGCGAGCCAAACCTGGAACTCTAAACTGCATCAGCGCCTGCAGTTGGTCCGCAAAGGAACTTGAATTAATGGTATCGCTGAAACCCGAACGCCTGAAACGATATAAGGACGTGGCGAAGCTGCTCGTCAAGTATGGGCGCTCGGATCTGGTCAAGCAAGCCGGACTGGAAGACAGCCTCGAGCTCGACGAAACTGCGCTCGCAGAAGCTACACCGAAGGCGGAAGAGTTGGCTGCCGATCTCGAGAAGCTTGGTCCGACCTTCATTAAGTTGGGCCAGGTGCTCTCAACGCGAGCCGATCTATTGCCGACTCCTTACCTGGACGCTCTCTCCCGTTTACAGGATCAGATCGAGCCATTCCCATACGAGGAAGTCGACCGAATCGTGTCAGGTGAGCTCGGCGTCCGTATTTCAAAAGCTTTTGTCGACTTTGATCCGCAGCCGCTTGCCGCCGCGTCTCTGGCCCAGGTGCATCTTGCGCATATGCGTGATGGCCGGGCAGTGGTAGTCAAAGTGCAGCGGCCAGATATCCGCGAGCAGATTGTCGAGGACCTCGAAGCGTTGGGCGAGATCGCACACTTCCTGGATGCCCATACGGAACTGGGGAAGCGCTACGATTTTGTAAACATGCTCAAGGATCTTCGCACCAGTCTGTTGCGCGAACTGGATTTCAAACTCGAGGCCAACAACCTGATTACCTTCATTGAAAACCTGCGAGAGTTTGACCGCATAATTATTCCCGAGCCCATCGAAGATTTTTGCACCTCCCGCGTCCTCACGATGGAATACATACCCGGCAAAAAGATTACGGAGCTAAGTGCGCTGCGCTTGATGGAAATAGATGGTGCCGGCCTGGCCCGCGAGCTGTTTCGCGCTTACCTGAAACAAATATTGCTCGACGGGTTTCTTCATGCCGATCCACACCCGGGGAATGTCTTCCTTACTGATGACGATCAAATTGCGTTGTTAGATCTGGGAATGGTGGCCCGACTTCTGCCCGGTCTCCGCGACAACGTACTGCGTCTCTTATTGTCGATCGCGGAGGGACGCGGCGAAGAGGCCGCTGAAGTAACCATTCGGATGGGCGAGCCGAAGCCTCGTTTTGACAAAGCTGACTTCACGAAACGCATCGCCGAACTTGTCGCCGAAAATGCGGACGCAAGTCTCACCCGGCTCAACGCCGGCAAGGTTGTGCTGGAGATAACCAAAATTTCCGCCGACTGCTGGTTTCGTCTGCCATCTGAATTCACGATGGTCGCCAAGGCGTTGCTGAATTTGGACCGCGTCGTCTTCACGCTCGACCCCAACTTTGAACCAAGCGCAATTATTCGCCAGCGCGCCATTGAGATTCTGCAACGCAACTTGATGCAGACCGTCTCTCCAATAAACCTGATCGGCGGCGTTGTCGAACTCAAAGAGTTTGCTGAAAAACTCCCGGGCCGCGTCAATAAGATTCTGGACACGATCGGTAATAACGAGTTCAAAGTGAATGTTGATGCCATAGACGAAAAGATTGTGCTCGAGGGGCTGCAAAAAGTTGCGAACCGAATCAGCCTTGGACTGATCCTCGCGGCGCTTATCGTGGGAGCGTCGATGCTGATGCGCGTGGAGACGTCGTTTAAGATACTCGGCTACCCAGGCTTCGCGATGATCTTCTTTCTCCTCGCCGCTGTCGCCGGCATTGGCATGGCCATCACGATTATCATGACCGACGTCAAAGCTCGTAAGAAACCTGACGAGTAGTAGTTCATTCAACTAATCTGAACCGCAGCAGCCCCACCGGGTTCGAGCGCATGTTCACTAAGGCGATAGTCCGACCCCCAGGAGTCACCTATGCCGAAGGGTTGACCACCATGGACCTGGGCGCGCCGGACTATACACGCGCGCTTCAGCAACATGAAGCGTATTGCGGAGCACTCGAGGAGTGTGGGCTGACGCTAACGCGTTTAGAAGCTGACGAGCGATATCCCGATTCTATCTTTGTGGAAGATACAGCGGTGGTAAGCGGCCGATGCGCGATTCTCACACGACCGGGTGCGGCCAGCCGGGTTGGAGAAGTGGAAAGCATCGCATCAGCACTTTCCCAGTTTTACTCTCAGTTACATTGGATTCAAGAGCCTGGCAGGCTGGATGGGGGCGATGTGTGTGAGGCGGAACGCGGAGCGCGGAATCATTTCTTTATCGGCATTTCCCAGCGAACGAATGAGGCGGGTGCTGAGCAGCTAGGCGCTTGGCTGGCCTCATATGGTTTCACCTCAACCTTCATCGATGTTAGAGGGGTAAAGAACATTCTGCATTTGAAGAGTGGCCTTGCGTATTTGGGCGATAACCGGCTCGTGGTAATCGACGCGCTGGCTGATCGCAACGAATTCGGGGGCCATGATCTTGTATGTGTGACTGCCGGAGAGGAATATGCCGCGAACTGCCTGCGCGTTAATGATCACGTGTTAGTGGCCGCCGGCTATCCTGACTTTGAAAGAACACTGGGAGAGTTGGGTTACCAAACCATCTCGCTTGAGATGACGGAGTTTCAAAAGATGGACGGCGGCTTAAGTTGTCTGTCGCTGCGATTTTAACGTGATAATTAGCCGCAGATTTACGCGGCCAAACGCGGATCAGATCGGAATTAAGTAGTCCAACCTTAGTTGTTTTGGATTTGCGTAATCCGCGTTGATCCGCGGCAGGTAAACGCTCCGGATCGAGTCCCTCCGACCACTGCCTTTGCATTTAGCCGCTCGTCCTGTCCTTCCGTGTTTAAAACCTCAAGAATTCCTCAAGGGCACTGCGCTAAAACATCACGGCGGACGAGGAACAGGGCTTACCCGGTGGCTGACCCTTGGTTTTGCCTGGAGTTTCCGGGGAAACAGGGAATTCCATTCGATCTTCAGACTCGGGCGCTACTACCACCCCAGCCGGCTGCGGTATGCCCGGGGTCTGCTCCGGCTAATGACAGAGTCGCAGAAACGAACAGACTCAGGAAGGATGGTCTCCGAGACATCATGTTTTTAATCGATTCCTCTCACGACTTGGCAATGGCCAAGCTGGTTCTTATTACCGACAAAATCGCACCACCCGCGCGTACGATTCGCATTTCCCGGCCGCGATTGCTAAGCATCCTCGAAAAAAGCATGGCCGCGGGTACCTCTACCATTATTAGTGGACGTGCGGGCACTGGCAAAACGTCCCTGGCGCTGGATTTTGCCCAAAAATGCAATCGGCCAGTGGCCTGGTACAAAATCGATGCGCCCGACGCCGATCCACAGATTTTTTTTAACTATCTAATTGGCAGCATCCAGGCGTACCGGCCCGGCTTCGGAAGGAAGCTCTTGCAGCCGTTGGTGGAGCTAGGCGAGATCGATCCGATGGAGCGGCTCGCGGAGGCATTTGTTTACGAGTTGGTTGAGGGCGACACGACTGGTCCGCTTTTGATCGTTATAGAAGACCTACACCTGGTTTCTGATTCCGCTTGGCTCGTGCCTTTTTTCAGCCGCTTGCTACCCCTGCTGCCTGCCGCGGTGCACGTGCAAATCACCAGCCGTAGCTTGCCACCCGCTCCTTTGTGGAGAATGAGGTCGAAACAATCCCTGGTCGTAGTCGATGAGACGACGTTGGCGTTTACCCGGACCGAGGCTATCGCTCTATTTGAAAGTTATGGGCTTTCCTCGGAACAGGCGAGCATCGCTCTCGACCATACGCATGGACGAGCGGACGCGCTGGATGACTCTGCGGCGCTTTTGCAACGGTCAGAAAGCGAGTATGCAGTTGATCAATCAGAGAATGGAAACGCTTCGGCAGCTGGACAGACTTAAAGTCTTGTGTAGTCGCGATCGTAGTTCTCCAGTCTGCGCAAACTTCAGACCCGGGTACTCCCTGGAAGTTAGGCACTGCCTAATGACCCTCCGGCAATCAACAATAGACGCCCTACCTCAACCGCTGGATGGTGGCCTGATTGTATTTCGTCATGATAATCTGCCCGCGAACTTAAGAGCGCAGAGGTCGAAGCTTATGGCGGCCGCGAATCGAGACGACAACCGGGACGATCCCTCCCAAATATCGACCGCTGCCGCAGAGAACTTTCAGGAGCCGCGTCCCAGCTTTTTTCTGCGCACCAAGTTGCTTCCACCGCGACCCGCGCCGGAGCTACTATCGCGGGTGCGGCTAACGGATCGGCTACTCGCCAATCTCACCTATCCGCTGACCCTGGTTACCGCCAATGCGGGCTCTGGAAAAACCACTCTGGTTGCGGACTTTCTGCGAACTCACAAGAGACAGTTTGTTTGGTATCAGTTGGACCATACCGATGCTGACCCTTTGGTGTTTCTGGGCTACCTCACTTTTGGCATCCAGCAGCGGGTGCCGGGCTTTGGCGAGGCCGTGTTTTCCTACTTTCAGCAAGCTACCGGCGAAGTCGCACAGCATCCGGAACGCGCTGCAGATGTTTTTCTGAACGAAGTTCTGGAGCGCGTCGAGCAGCAACTGATCCTGGTCCTGGACGACTACCATCATCTGGGCGGCGACACAGCTGTACATGCGGTACTCGATCGGCTACTCGCGTACCTGCCCGACGTTCTACACGTAATCATAATTTCCCGTGAAATGCCGCCGCTCGGGTTGGCCCGCTGGCGCACGCATTCGCCACTTTCGAACATTGATCGCGCGGACCTGCTTTTCACAGACGAAGAAACCCAGGAGCTTTTCCGGAAGGTCTTCGATTTAGAACTTACCGCCGAACAACTAACTGAATATCGCGAGCGTACCCACGGTTGGATTACGGCGCTGCAACTGGTGAGGCAAGTTGCTCATCGGAATGTGATAACTAACCGCGAGGGGCAGGCGGAAGTTCTTGATCTGGTTGAGGTGTTGCGGCAGTCAGAGCGCGACATTTTTGATTACTTCGCCGAAGAAGTTTTTTCAGACGAGGCGGAAAAAGTCCGCAAGCTCCTGTTACAGCTCTCGCTCCTTGATCGTATTGAGCTTGACACTTGCACTGCGCTTTATCCCGGGGCGAATTGTTCACGGCTGCTTCCAAATCTCGTACGCCGCAACGTCTTTCTCACTATTGCCAGCGATCGGCAGGGAGAAGAGTATCGCCTCCATCCCCTCTTCCAGAATTTCCTCCGCCGTCGGCTGCGAAGTGAAATTGGTCGGATGGGTGTAGCCGCGGAACATCAACGCTGCGCCGCCTACTTCATGGGCCTGCTCTCCTGGGAACAAGCCGTGAGACATCTTCTGGCCGCCGAAGATTTCGAGGGCGCGGCCCGGGTGATTGCGGAGAGAGGTTCGGAGTGGATCTCTTCCGGGGCGCTGGGTTCGCTTGCCTCACTGGCTGATTCCCTTCCGCAGGCGGCGCTGGAAGCTTACCCGCGAGCGCTGGCCCACCGGGCCGAAGTCTCCCGTTTGCGCGGCGAATATGAGTTTGCACATTCGATGCTACGGCGCGCCGTGTCTCTGCTCCACGAACGAGCGGATAAAGAAGGTGAGGCTGACGCCCTGCATTCGTTGGCGACGCTGGTGCGACGCGAGGGCGACTACGATCTGGCGTTTACCTACCTGGATAGAGCCATCCTGTTGAGCGAACCGAGCTCGCCAGTTAGAACAAAATGCGGTAACACGCGCGGGCTGTGTCTCGTTGCTATGGGCGAATGGACTGCGGCCGAACGGGAGTTTCGAGCTGCGCTTCAATCAGCGGAGGAACGGAACGATGAGCACTACATTCGCCTGATAGCCCATAACCTGGGAACTCCCGCAGGCATGCGGGGCGATTTCGGCGAGGCGTTGCGCTGGTTGGGCCGCATGTTGCGAAAGGACCGCCAAGGTGCATCGGGCGCGCCGATGCCCCAGGAGGCCGTCGCTCATTTGAACATGGCGCGTTGTTTCCTCTACCGCGGCGATTTTGTAGCTTGCGAACAACATCTCGACAGCGCCCTGGAACGGTGCCAGCTCTTCAATCTGGTGGCCGCGCGCGCCGAAACTTTTGAAACCTATGGAAATCTTTATCGCGAGCGTGGCGAGATCGAACGAGCAATTGAATACTACGGCCGCGCCGCCCGCGCGTACGATGAAGCCGGAATAGGTTTGAATCGAACCGAACTGCTGGAGGAGCGCGCGTTGCTGAGTTTGCAAATCGGCGACTTCGCCTCGGCCCAGGCACAGATCGATCGGCTCATCAGTGGACGGCCTCCGGAAAAAGCCGAACTGGCTTTTTTCACAGCTTCACTTACGCGCGGCCGCATCATGACAGCCCGCGGCGAATATGAGCCGGCGAGCGAGGCACTGGGTAAAGCCCTGGAATATTTTCAGGCCCACGGGCTCTATTACTACGAGGCCCAGGCAAGCGTGGTAATCGCCCTTTGTAATCTTCATCTTGGCAAAGAGATCGAGCTGCTGGCACGCTTAAGGCGTGCGATAGACCTCTCCGTCAGGTACGACTACGAGTATTGGCTAAAGCGTCAGATTGCCAACCACCCGGAACTTTTCTCGGCGGAAGAGGCGTTGGAGTTGTTGCCGATGGATTTGCGGCAACGAGTTGCGGCTACGCCCAAACTGCCCGTGGCCACCACGCCTGCCAGGATTTCGGAAATAGAACTTGCAACTCAGCCGGCCACGGATCTGACCGTAAACATGCTGGGGCCGATTGAGATAATTCGCGACCCCACGCGGCCGCTGGCAGCTGATGCTTGGCCAACGCGCCGCGCCCGCGACATTCTCTGTTTCATACTGTCACGCCGCCATCGCCGAGCGTCGAAAGATACAATCATCGATACGTTTTGGGGCGAAACAGATTTCGCGGCAGTTGAAAAGAACTTTCATCCGACCGTTTCGCATATACGCAAGGCGCTGAACAGTAATCAACCACTCAAACAGAACTTTCTGCTTTACCGTGACGGCGACTACCAGTTCAATTCGGAGTTTTCCTATTGCATCGACACCGAGGATTTCGACCGGTTGCTGAGTGAAGGTGAAAATGCGCGGCGGGCACGTCAGTTTGACGAATGCATTCGTGCTTATGAAAGCGCACTCGCGCTTTACCGCGGTGAGTTTATGCAGGGGAGTTATGAACCCTGGGTCCAGGAGCAGCGCACTTATTACCGCGAGCAGTATTTGCGGCTGCTGGAAGCGCTTGCGGATTTGGCGCAAACTGCGGCTGATTGGCCAAGAGTGATGCAGTTAGCGCAGCTAATTATTCGCGACGACCAGTTTCGGGAGGATATCCACTGCATGGTCATGAGGGCGTATGCCGCTTTGGGAAATAGAGGTGCGGTGAAGGATCAGTTTGAGGGACTTAAACGAATACTCGCGAGCGAGTTAGGTGTGGAACCCAGCGCGGAAACCAGGAAACTTTATCGAGAGCTAATAGGGTGAAAGGTTTCGAGTTTTGAGTTTCGAGTTTCGAGTTTCGAGTTAAAAGTCATGGGCATCGACCCCTTAAGAGGAAAGTCGGAACTCGAAACTCGAAACCCGGATCCTAAATCGGAACAATGTCGCAATCACAAGGTTAATGCAACAAATGGGGCGGCTGGGCAAATTAGAATGCCTTACACTTTTGGGAAGCTCGGTGGTGGTTGCTCGGCCTGAGGACACAGGGACAGGCGTGCATTCAAACTACGAGTATTTGCAGAGTCCCCCAGAAGAATACTGCACTGATCCCGCCAAAATAGTTAGCCACTGCGCCAATAGTCCCGACTGAGGTGATAGTGCTAAGCATGAGCATTCGTTCAAATCCGTTTGTCATCAGAGTGAAGCATTCAATCGCCATGACCCTGGTTGTGCTGGTATTGGTGTCGCCAGGAATGGCCGGACTTAGTATCACTCCGTCCAATGGGATTGTAATGACTGGGGCCGATGGCATTGTCATGACGGGAGCTGACGGCATTGTTATGACCGGCGCGGATAGTTTTATGAACACTACCGCCAACGGGATCGTGATGACGGGCGCCGATGGAATCGTTATGACTGGGGCCGATGGCATTGTCATGACGGGTGCCGATAGCGTGGCTTACCCGAACACATTTCGCTCGACCAGCGCAGACGGAATCGTCATGACCGGTGCTGATGGTATCGTGATGACTGGTGCTGACGGCATCGTCATGACTGGCGCCGATGGATCTAACTATTCTGCCGATTCCGTGACAGTAACTCTGCCCAATGGCATCGTCATGACCGGCGCTGACGGCATCGTCATGACCGGCGCCGACGGTGTTCGGAGCGAGGCTAACAACGGGATCGTCATGACCGGCGCAGATGGTATCGTGATGACCGGGGCCGACGGCATCGTGATGACCGGCGCGGATGCGGTTAGGGCGACCGGCACTGACGGCGTAGTTTTTTCAGTGGTTCCGGATGGCTTGACGTTCACTGGCGCCACCGGGATCGTTATGACTGGCGCCGATGGAATCGTCATGACGGGTGCCGACGGCATTGTCATGACTGGCGCGGATGGACTTTTCCCCAACGCCCTGTCGCCAAGTACAGGCGGACTCCAGAGTGTCGATCCCGAGTTGGCACTGCTGCTCAATCGCGTAACCGACGACAGCAATGTAAACGCGGCAGTTGTTTACCATCGCTTGCCAACCGATTCAGATTTGGCCGATTTACAGCATCTCGGCATTGTTGGCGGCACACGTTTTCACGTTCTTCCGGTAATAACTCTTACGGCTACCCGCCAGCAGCTTCTCGCCATCTCCATGTTGCCCACCGTTCGTTCAATCTATGGAAATCGAACTCTTACTCTAACCAGCGAACCTGAAGTAAGGGCGGCGACCGGAGTTAATCGAGCCTGGCAAGATACGGAAATCATTAGTAATAATCGCGGCTTGCCGGTAACCGGGGAAAACGTAACCGTGGCGGTTCTCGATACCGGCATCGACGGCACCCATCCCGATCTCTCGACCCGCGTTACGAAAAACATCAAGCTGGCAAACACACAGAGTGTTAGCGTCGGATTCGCTTACCCAATCAATTCGGAGAATCTCTCCAATACCGATCAGATATACGGACACGGAACTTTTGTCGGCGGTGTTATCGCCGGCAATGGGAGCCGCTCAAGCGGGAAATTCAGCGGTGTTGCCCCGGGAGCGCGATTGGTGGGCCTCAGCGCCGGAGACTTAACACTCCTATACGTTCTCGAAGGGTTCGATTATCTGTTGGCAAACGGCAGCGACCTCGGCGTTAAGGTTGTCAATTGCAGCTTTTCGACTAATTCGGTTTTCGACGCCAACGATCCTGTAAACATCGCTACGAAGATGCTAACCGATGCGGGAATTAGCGTCGTGTTCTCGGCCGGTAACAGCGGTTCCGGCGCCCATACTTTGAATCCATACGCTGCCGCGCCCTGGGTCGTGAGTGTCGGAGCTACGGATACGCAGGGGCGGTTGGCGACTTTCTCTTCGCGTGGTGATTTCGCGGACCCCATCTTTCACCCGACGCTGGTGGCTCCGGGAGTGGGCGTGGTGAGCTTGCGAGGTTCGGGCATCGCAAATGTGGTGGGCGCCGCCGGACTAACCAGCTCGGATGCTGGGCGGCTTAGCTTGACAGAGCTTCTCTATTACACGACCGCAAGTGGAACGAGTTTCTCGGCGCCACAAGTGACCGGCGCCATCGCACTTATGCTGGAAGCCAACTCGAGCCTCACTCCAGCGCAGGTGAAAGACATCCTGCAGCGTACAGCCACGCCTTTACCACCCTATTACACTTTTGAAACCGGCACGGGCATGCTGAACGTTCACGCCGCGGTTCTTGAGGCTGCATTTCCTGCACGACGCATAGGCGCTTGGCGCGGTACGCTCGACCGCAACCAGGTAAAGTTTGCCACCGAGGGGCCAACGCAATTTACCGGAACAGTGCAGCCCGGCAGCACGACGGATACCCCTTTGACGATTCCCGCCGGAGCACTCTCGGCGACGGTGCAGATTTCCTGGGGCCCGCTCTGGAGCGCTAACGACCTTGGGCTTTACGTCTACGACCAAATTGGGGTAATTCGCGGTCAGTCAAACACCCTTAATCTGACGGGATTAAATGGAAAGCATGAAAGCGTCACGGTGCTGGCGCCCGAGTCAGGAGGTTGGCGTATAGGTGTGCGTAATTCCCTCGGGGCGTTTGGCACATCGCAGCAATTTTATGGAACGCTTGAGATCGGACGCGCCCTTTATGCAGATCTTAATGATATCGGCTCATTGAGCCCGGCCCAGCAAGACGAGGTATATCAGAGCCTGCGTTCATTCTCGATGTGGCCTATCGGATCGAACTTTAGGCCTGATTTCGGCGTTTCGCGTTTGGATCTGGCTACTGCGCTGGTTCTTGGCGGGAGGGTACCGCAGTATATTCCTGGCCAACCGACGTACCCAGATGTGCGGGATGCATCGAGGATGTTGTTTGTCGAGAGCGTGCAGGCATCGCCAACCGGCGCGCTATTTGTGGATGTGGCGAGGGGCTCACAATTCCGGCCGCATGACACTGTGACAAGGCTGGTCGCGACTGTGGCGCTGGTGCGAGCCGCTGGTCTTCGTTCTGAGGCAGAGTCAAGTGCCGGAGCGCCGTTGGCTTTTCTCGATGCTGCCTCCATTCCCACTGAACTGAAGGGCTACGTATCTTTGGCTGTTTCCAGTGGACTGCTTAAAGCAGAAAGCACATTTCGACCTCAAGACATCTTTACACGCGCCGATCTTGCTCACGCCATTTCGATATTGCAAAAACGAGCGACGGCGGCCCAATAGCCACTTTCCAGGAGACTAACCATTGGGAGTCAGCTGTCCGTAATATACGCTCGTCTTGTATTCGAAGGTGACTATTCCGTCGCTTTCATGCGCCTTGAATATCTCTTTAAGCTTCGCAAACATCGGTTCAAAGTTGGGCGTCCCGGGCTCGGGCGTATACGACGCCGAGCGAGTACGGCCCTTGAGCGACTCGAAATCAAAACGCTGCGCGTTTTCGAGTTTCTTCAACTGGAAAGTTTCAGGGGCGAAAAACTGAGCAATTTTCCCAGCCACATTCTCGTGGCGCACCTTATCGTAATCCGTCCCATAGCAAAGCAGTAGATTTTCATAGTCGCGCAAGAAAGGGCTGGAATCCAGCCGGCGTTCATTCCAGATGAGTACGACCCAGCCACCAGGCTTTAGGATTCGAGCGAATTCCCTCCTTGCCTTTTCCCGGTCGAACCAATGAAACGACTGTCCAGCGGTAATGAAATCAACGCTCGCCGGTTCCAACGTTGAGGCTTCGGCCGTCGCGTCCGTGCTGACGAAGTTCGTAAATCCGGTCAGGAGACGTTCTGCCGCCAAACGCATCGCCGTATTTGGTTCAATACCAATCACATGATTACCGTTTTTCAAAAACAGTTCCGACAGTTTGCCGGTGCCGGAACCGAAATCGGCAATTGTTGAGGTTTCCGTTAGCCCACAGTCCGACTTGAGAATATCGATCACGCCGACTGGATAGTTCGGCCGATACCTGGCGTAGTTTTCGACTCGGTTTGAAAAGCGAGCAACTGGATCACTCATGGCACGATTCTAGCCGAAATTGCCGATGTAGGTCAGCGTTGGGAATTCAAGCTTTAGCTTGTTGGTTACGGGAAGGCAATCTGAAAGGTTGTACTCTAAACCGTAACTATTAGTCGCGAGGTAGCAGGCTGGCTCGCCGCATGGGATTGCCGGGTGGATAAAACCTCACAAAGAGACGATGGGCCAGCAGAAGCAAAAGAACAAAGGCAAATGTAAGCGGTAGACGTGTATCCGACTTTACGAGTAGCCAGTAGTGGAGTACGCCGGCAATGCCGGCGGCGTAAACAAGCTTGTGCAACCTGTTCCAGCCCTTTCCACCCAAACGCCTGACCATCTTGTTGGTTGAGGTGATCGCGAGCGGGATCATCAGGAAGAAAGCCGCCATCCCGACGGCGATGAAGGGCCGCGTAGCCACGTCGCCAGGCACGCTCTTCAGATTGAAGTAGCGATCAAACCAAACATAGGTCAGGAGGTGAAGAAACCCATAGAAGAATGCGAAGAGGCCAAGCATTCGCCGGAATTTTATCAGCCAGTTTAGTGCCGTAATCTGCCGCACTGGCGAGACTGCCAGCGTGATCGTTAGGAAAACCAAAGTCAGCATGCCGGTGGTGCGGGTGACAAACTCCAGCGGGTTAGCGCCAACACGTTTGTGATAAACGTCCCAGAGCAACATCCCCAGCGGCACCAGCGCATTCGTGAACAGCACGAATTTTGAAAAGCGAGCGTCTTTCATTTGAATAATTTGGTCTTTGGCCTTGGCTCTTTGGTCTTTGGTTTAATGATGAGAAAGGCCTAGAAAAACCTTCTTAAGTCCATCCCCTCGTACAGGTGCGCGACCTGTTCCGCGTAGCCGTTGAAAAGCAGCGTATTCCGCGAGCGAAAGCTGGATTCTCCTATGCGGTGCTCGGTGGACTGGCTCCAACGCGGATGCGGAACATTGGGATTCACGTTCGAGTAAAAGCCATACTCATTCGGCGCCTGGATATTCCACGTAGTGGGCGGCTCGCTGGCGACGAGGGTTATCTTCACAATTGACTTAATACTCTTGAATCCGTATTTCCAAGGCACTACCAGGCGAACGGGAGCACCGTCTTGCGGCGGCAGAGTTTCGCCGTAAAGGCCTGTCGCTAGTATGGACAGGGGATGCATAGCCTCGTCGACACGGAGACCTTCAACGTAAGGCCAATCGAGCACGCCGGTTGTCTGATTAGGCATTCGCTTCGGATCGTAAAGCGTTTGGAAGGCGACGTACTTCGCCTGGGAAGTTGGCTCAACCTTCTCCAGAAGCTTCGCCAAAGGAAATCCTATCCACGGGATAACCATCGACCAGCCTTCGACACAGCGTAAGCGGTATACACGCTCCTCCTGGGGAAACTTCAAGAGCTCATCTAAATCAAAAGTCGTGGGTTTATTAACCAGTCCGCCAACTGCGACCGCCCAGGGCCTGGTCACGAAGCCTCGGGATTCCGAGGCAACAGACTGCTTATTAGTCGAGAATTCGTAGAAATTGTTGTAGTTAGTGATGTCCTCGATAGACGTGAGCTTCTCGTTTACGGCAAAACCCTCGCTCACCCGATCGTCGGCTGCGGATTTCTCGACAGTTACCAGCTTCTCGCCCTTGGGTTTTTCAGCTGGTGCGGGATTAAGCTTGCGATAAAGGAGCCCCGTAGCGGCGGTTGTCGCAGCCAGCGCCGCGCCCCGCATGAAAAAGCGCCGGTCGAGATAGATCTTCTTGTCCGTGATTTCGCTGGACTCTATTTCGTCTGGCTTTTTAATCAACATAGTTTTCTATGATTCGTCCAGTGAAAAATACGTCCGCCGGCCTTTTATGGTTTTGTCGGGCTTGCCAGGCGTTTCTGCCTCTGGTAGGACAGGCATTCCTGCCTGTCCGATGAACTTATCAGAACCCGGAGCGTTAGCGGCTGGCAAAACACGCGACTCTGCGTTTCTGATAGTTGAGCGTCAGGCCAGTCGCTAACGCTCCCGGTTCTTATAGAAAGACAGAACAGACAGGAATGTCTGTCCTACTTTTCCGCTTTACTTCTTGAGTCTCTCAGGTTCGAAAGACTAGTATCCCACGGTCTTTTTGCTTCATGAAACGCTGGAGGCCTCCCAGAGATGGATGGTGCAGAGCAAACGCAGCCAGTTGATGAAGTTTCTCAGCCAGGAAGGCACCGGTCAACGCAGGTTTTTAGCAAACTGACCAGGTGGGCGATAGTTCTTTTCGTCGGCTTCGCAATAGCTTTTACTCCTGTTCCCAATGGGATAACGGTCCAGTCGTGGCGACTTCTGGCCATTTTCGCAGCCACGATCGTGGGATCGATTCTGAGACCCGTACCGGGCGGAGCGATGGTTCTAATTGGCATCTCGACCGTCGCGATCTCCGGCGCACTGCCCATTCGCGAAGCACTTGGCGGTTATGCCGACCCAATAGTCTGGTTGGTGCTGGCGGCCTTTTTCATTTCGCGAGCGATGATCAAGACTGGATTGGGACGTCGCATCGCTTACCTTTTCATTCGCGCTATCGGACACCATTCACTTGGTCTTGGTTACGCGCTAATCTCAACCGACTTTCTGCTCGCCAGCATTATCCCGTCTACGGGCGCACGCTCCGGCGGGGTAGTTTTTCCCATTGCCAAGAGTCTTTCCGAGGCTTACGAGTCAAAGCCGGGCCCGACGGCGAAACGTCTCGGCGCTTTCCTGATGGTGCTGCTGTATCAATGCGACGTGATCATCTGCGCGACTTTCTTAACTGGACAGGCGTCAAATGTGTTAATTGCGAAGTTTGCTCAGCAAGTTACCGGCATTGAACTGACCTACACGAGCTGGTTGCTGGGAGCGATCGTGCCGGGGCTGATTTCGCTCGCTGTAGTGCCACAACTGCTATTTCGAGTTTTTCCGCCGGAAATCAAACGCACGCCGAAGGCGGCAGAGTACGCCCGTGCCGAACTGCAGCGCATGGGACGAATGAAGTGGGAAGAGAAAGTTCTATTTGCAGTGTTCATTGTCGTTGCTGCGATGTGGATGATTCGCGGTCTGGCTGGAATTATTCCCTCGGTGGCGCTTGCCATCCCGTCTAACCGGTTCATAGCGTTTGTTACCTACATTGGTAAGCTGGATTATTCGATCCCACCACTAATTGGTGTTTGTGCTTTGCTACTAACCGGTGTGCTGAGTTGGGATGATGTAATAAGCGAGCGGGCAGCATGGGACGTTTTTATCTGGTACGGCGGGTTGGTGCGTATGGCCGAAGCTCTCGGCGAGACCGGAATTACGAAGCGTTTTGCCGAAACTGCCGCCGGCTTTACAGCCGGTTGGAGGTGGTGGCTGGCGCTCGGCGTATTGTTGTTGATTTATTTCTACGCTCACTACGGTTTTGCTAGTATTACAGCACATGCGACAGCGATGTATACGCCGTTTCTTGTTGTCATTCTCGCCGCAGGTGCGCCTCCGTATTTGGCCGTTCTATCGCTCGCCTATTTTTCCAATCTTGATGCTTCGTTGACGCACTATGGGACAACGCCGGCGCCTATTTATTTTGGCGCTGGTTATGTGAGCCAGCGTATGTGGTGGCTTTTAGGACTGCTTGTGTCTGTGCCGAACATTCTGATTTGGACTATATTCGGCTTTGGCTGGTGGAAAATCCTGCGGTGGTGGTAAGAGTTGAGTGGATAATAAGCTTGCTCGGGATTAAAAACCCGCGGAAAACGAAAAAGCGATACCGTCGACTGGTTATTCGCTTTCGGACAACATTCGCTATGGCCGGTTACTCAGGCACGCCGCTGGCAAAAAAGCTCGGTTTCAAGGAAGGCTTTCGCGTTGGGTTTGTAAATCTCCCCAGGAGATTCAAGGCAGAACTTGGATCTTTGCCCGGGGGCGTCACAATCTCCAGCGCGCCCCTGCCTAAACCTCTCGATCTCATCCTTTTTTTCGCTGATTCTCAGCAAAAATTGAAGCGAGAGTTTCCCAAACTGGCACAGAGACTTAAGACGAATGGAATGCTTTGGATTGCCTGGCCTAAGAAAGCATCAGGCATAGCCACTGACCTTTCGGATAACAGCGTTCGGAAAATCGGACTGGACGCAGGGCTCGTTGACGTAAAAGTATGCGCAGTAAACGATATCTGGTCCGGGCTAAAGTTTGTTTATCGTCTGAAAGATCGCAAGTGACGCCGGCATTGCTAATGAGCCCTCACTGTTCAACGCTGAGACAGCTTGTGTTTCTGTGACGCGACGTTGTATTTCCATTGCGCGACAAAAGCAAATTGTGTTTACTTCGCAAGCTGTCGATCCCAACGATTCACCCCAATTGCAATTTTTTTCTCTTCGCTCCGGGATTCCTGATTTGTTTTGAGAATCAGAAAGTGACCGGGGAACTACTGATAGTAGGACCAACGAGAGCGAGTGGAAAGTGTTGCGCGATACAGACGGCG
>DASXQM010000158.1:0-4759 GCA_036507195.1 Pyrinomonadaceae bacterium
GTTTTGCTTACTCGGCTTTGTCTTCAGCCGGGAGCGAGCTGCAGCGAAGCACAAATACAGTACCGAGTAGCTTTGCTCGTCTGCGACAAGCAGATAACGAAATGAAACTTTTCGCCTGTAATAGAATCAACGACTTACACGCCAGTTTCTAAGAAGAGCGGTAGCGACCGGCCTAACACACAGCTTTGGAGCACAGTAATTACGCTTTCAGCGTTACTACCCGGAACTCGGAACCCGGAACTCGAAACTCGAAACCCGACCCTAAGATCCTGAAATGAGCACAAACAAGGACAAGAAAAAGAAGCGGAAGAAGAAAACTGCCCTGGTAGTCTGCCGGGATAGGAAGCAGTATTGGACCACGCAGGCTCAGTTTTGGCAGTGGGTGAGAGAGGGCATTGTGACTAAGACCCACGATAGCCCCTTAACCGGCAGCTTCAACCGCGAGCATGAGGAGTTATTGGTAATATTGAGCAACACCGTCTTAAACCTGGCCCATCCTAATCACATGCGAGAAGCACTGCTGTCACGCAGATCCGGGCTAGCGAGAAAGTGAAAGAATCTCTAATGAGAAAGAACAATATAGTTAGCGGCTTTGTGACCGCAATCGCCTTGACCGCAATTTGTTTTGCTGCCGTGCTTTTGGTCTCGGCGCAGCAAGCTTCACCGGCGGCCGAAAAAACCACCACGGACAGCCACCTTTCTACTAATGCTACCAACACGACCAAAGCGCAGGTCATGTCGGCAGCCGACGGGGACGATCGCTACCGTATCGGCCCTGGCGATGTGCTCGACATACGCATCCTCAATCGGCCCCAACTCTCGCGCGAAGCAGTCCGCGTGGAAGGCAGTGGGATGATTCGCATGCCTTTAATCGATACGGAGATTCAGGCGGCCTGCAAAACCGAAGGGGAGTTGGCCAAAGAAATTACCACCAGGTATACGAAGTTCTACCGCAATCCGCAGGTGGACGTCTTTATTAAGGAGTACCACTCAAGGCAGGTGGCAATTATCGGAGCAGTGAACGAACAAAGCCGTTTTGAGCTGCAGCGCCGCATTCGTCTGCTTGATCTTTTGACTTACGCCAAAGGGCCGACGGCGAAGGCGGGTCAGACAATCAACATTGTCCACTCGCCTCCATCCCTGGTTTGTCAAAAAGGGGAGCCTGAAACGTCAGACTCGACCGCGGCCTTTTCCAGCTACAGATTGAGCGAGACACTGCAGGGGATTCCGCGCGCCAATCCTTACATCGAGCCTGGCGACGTGATCACGCTACCCGAAGCTAACCAGGTTTACGTTGTGGGAAATGTCTTTACGCCCGTGACGATTCCGCTCAAAGAGCCCATCACGCTTTCGCGCGCGGTCGCCATGGCGGGCGGCGTTAAGCAGGACAGCAAGAAAGACAAAGTCAGGATCGTGAGACAAGATCCCGGCACCTCAACCAGCAAGGAAATCCTGGTTGATCTTTCAGCGATTGAAAAGAAACAGGCAGAAGACATTGCCTTAATGCCCAACGACATCATTGACGTGCCGGTTTCGGGAGGCAAGAGCTTTATGCGAACCCTGCTGGGCACCGTCGCTCCGTCAGTGGCGCAACTTCCCGTGCGAGTCATTCCCTAGGGAATCGACCGCTGACGGATGACCGCCGACCGTTCGTGCGCTCGTACATGACTTACAAGTTCCAAAAGCTTGAGATTTATCAGTTGGCGTTGCAATACATTGCCTTGATTTATGATCTTGCTGACAAGCTGCCAGCAAGTGAGAATTTCAACTTAAAGTCGCAGATTACTCGCGCTGCTACCTCCATAGCGCTAAACATCGCTGAAGGCTCAACCAGCCAAAGCGATCCCGAACAGTCCAGATTCCTGGGCATAGCTTTACGGTCATTAGTCGAGACGGTCGCATGTCAGGACATCATTGAGCTCAAAAAGTACGCGACGAGTGACGATTTGCAACCCTTCCCGTGAACTTGGTGCCAAGTTGTTCGCGAAAATTCAATCTATGAAGCGATTCCTGGGGCATTCCCAGGCGAAGGAATTAACGGGCCTCCGGCGGTCGTCCGTCGTCGGTCGCCGGTCCTAATTCGCAATTCGAAATCCGCAATCCGCAATTTTACCGAGGATGCAAGATGAAACCATCTCGTGAACTGATTAAGACAGAGTCCAATCTGGCGGCGCTCGAAAGAACGAGTGAAGCGACGGGCAGTTCGCATTCCTACAACTACGGTGTTGATCCGAATGCGGAAGCCGAAGTACACCTGCTTGATTACTGGCGCGCCATTCGCAAACGCTTGTGGCTGGTCATAAGCATCGTCGTTCTGGTAACGATGCTTTCAGTTATCTACGTGGCGCGCAAGCCGGACATCTACCAGGCGGGCGCTCGCGTACAGGTTGATTTGGAGAACACCGGCGCGCTGGTAGGCAAAACGCCTTACGTCTTCGGCCCCACGAACGATCCGGTTTATTTCAATACGCAACTGCAGATTCTGGGAAGTCCCGGCCTCATGCGCCGAGTGGTGAAAACGCTTGACCTCGAGCACAACCCCGGCTTCTTTAAGGGAAACTCAACTCAGCAAAGATCGACATGGCAAACCATCAAGCGGATGGCGGGCTTCGGAGGTAGCAATAAACCAGACAACAACCCGACACCAAAAGATGACTTGCAAGTGCGTACCACGGTCGCGGCTGCAAGTGCGCACGAAGATCTTGCCGAAGCTAAACGTCTGGCTCCTTATGTCGGCGCCATCCTCGGTGGTCTTAAGGTTGAGCCAGTCAAAGAAACGCGTGGCCTATATAAAGAGACGCGGTTGATAGACATCAGTTTTACCCACACCGATCCCGAGGTGGCTTCCAAAGTGGTCAATGCGATAGCGGAAACGTATGTCTACAACAATCTCGAAAAGAAGAGTGAAACGAATATGACTACGGGAGACTTCCTGCAGAAGCGCATCGCTGAGTTGCAACAGCAGATTCGCTCTGATGAAGAACGTCTCGTGAACTACGCCAAAAACAACCAGATAATTTCACTCGACGCGAACCAGAACACCGTGGTGGAGCGCCTGGGCGCGCTTAACAGACAACTGGGCGAAGCCGAGCATGCTCGCATAGACGCGGAATCGGCCTTCAATGCAGCCAGGGATCCGAACCGCCCCGGCGCTGCCGGCGCCCTCGCCGAAGGTGACGCCAAGCAGGCCAACGAATCGGAATCCAAAGCCGCCGATCTGCGTCAGAAGCGGGCGCTCTTGCTGGTTGACGCCACTGAGGAAGCTCCGGAAGTGAAAGAGATCGATCAGCAGATAGCCGAGCTCGATCGCCAGGTTAAAGAAATTCGCAGCCGTAGGAGCACCACACTCTTGACTAACCTGGAGACGCTCTACCGGCAAACGCTGGCCCGCGAGCAGGCCTTGCGCAAGTCGTTTGAGCAACAGCGCGGCGAAACTCTCTCGCAGAACGAGGCCGCGATCAACTACCGCATCATTCAACAGGAGATCGCGACCAACAAGACCTTGCTTGACAATTTGCTACAGCGCTCAAAAGAGAACGACGTAATCATGGCCAGCAAGCCAAACAATATTTCGATTATCGATTACGCTATCGCACCCGACGGTCCGATTGGGCCAAATCGCACTCGCACAGTTTCCATCGCGCTGTTTCTTTCGCTGGGGTTGGGAGTGGGCCTGGCGCTGCTGTTGGAATACCTGGACGACACGGTCCATTCAACCGATGAAGTTGAACGGCTGCTCCACCTGCCTGCGCTCGCCGTAATTCCCTCGGCGCTCGGTAATGGGAGGCGTCGCTTGCTGGGTGGTCCGGGCACACTGCAAAAGCGAAATGGGCATCCATCGGACAATCCGGAGTTACTGATGAATGCCGATGGGCGCTCGCCTTTGGCTGAGTCATACCGCCACCTGCGAACCTCAGTGCTGCTATCGACAGCTGGTCGCGCGCCGAGATCGCTGCTGGTGACGTCAAGTTTACCCGGAGAAGGGAAGACCACGACCGCGGTTAATACCGCCGTCAGTTTGGCCCAAACGGGAGCAAGCGTTGTGATCATTGATGCCGATATGCGCCGCCCGCGCCTGCGATCAATTTTCGGCTTAACGGATCGCGCCGGCTTGAGCTCAATTTTATCTAGCGAACTGACGGAAGCTGAGGTGCTGGCCATGGTCACCAGCGAGGAGGCCACAGGCTTGCACGTATTGACGGCAGGCCCGATACCGCCCAACCCCGCAGAGCTGTTGGGCTCGGAGCAAATGCGCCGGCTGCTGGCCACGCTCCAGTCACAGTTTGATCACGTCGTGGTGGATTCGCCTCCGGTCAGTTCGTTTACCGACGGCGTGCTGATTTCAACGATGGTCGATGGCGTATTGCTGGTGGTCCATGGCGGCAAGAGTTCGCGACACGTGGTGAAGCGGTCGCGACAACTACTCCAGGATGTCGGCGCGAAGATTTTCGGCGTCGTCCTCAACAACGTCAACCTGCAGTCGCATGATTACTACTACTACCAGCGTTATTACGGCTCGCACTACTACAAGAGCGACGCAGACGAGGACACTGAGACTGCCACCGCCACCGCATCGAGTGCCGCGGATCTTAGGTAGAGTTAATTGGCCACCCTTTAGAGCGACTTTGGGTTAATCACTCAAACTCTTCACTGGGAGCGCGGGCGCCCTCGCCCGCCGTGGTGCGCCGGACGAACGGAAAGCTTATGACACTCAACTTGCATCCCGCGGCGACTTGCGGGCGAGGGCGCCCGCGCTCCC
>DASXQM010000159.1:0-9222 GCA_036507195.1 Pyrinomonadaceae bacterium
TTTTCCACCTGTGTCTTTAGCCAGGGCATGCAAACTGTCTTGCGAGGCGAGCAGCTCGCCAGTGTTGGCGCGTTGAACTCTGCCCGAGAGATCAAACTGAGACTCGCTGCTGATATCGATGAGGCTGGCCACCAGCCCGCGCGCGTCCATTGAGTAGATAACCACGCCGTTACGCGCTGCCGCGCTGGTGATTCTTTGGAGTCGGTCCCGGGAGTCGGAGTTGCGGTCGTCGAGAAAAAAACCACCAGAGATAAAAAATATCAACTTGCGGCCGGGAAGTTTATTTGCCGATCGAATTAGACCCTCGAGTCCCGTCAAAGTATTTGCCGTAACATGGCCGGCCTGCTGTAACAGTGAACGCGCGCGAGCGCTCACCAGCGACTCGGCCGCTTCACGAGTCATTCCGGGATTGAGTCTGATGGTTTCGTCGATGAAGTAATCGGTCAGGTCGCGGTAGTAGTTTGTAACCAGCAACGCTTGATACTCAGACATGACTGGGCGTTCAGAATCGCGCACCGAATAGGGACGAAGCTTGAGCCGTTCGAGGGCGGCGCGAAGCACTGCTTTGTTGTCTGTGAGTTGCTGTAGGAACCCGATTTGACCGCTCGCGGACGCGATTGCAGCTTCGTCATTTTGACCCAGCTCGTTATCGATGAAGTGGGTAATCAGTTTTCGGGTGGTCGCCAGTCCGGCTAAATCCAGATGCAGATCGTCAACATAAAAGAAGATCGGCCGGCCGCGATCCAGGGGTGTTGGGACGACGGGCCCGCTAGCGTTTGGCTGCAGCGAAGAACCGCGCGCGGCCGCAATTTGTGATTCTTCGTTGCTGCCTCCAGCAGTTACCTTTTCGAAGAACTCGATGGGCTTGAGCTTCCCATCGATGCGAAGTTCGAAGTCCTCCCTTTTCAGACCATTTACGAAGCGCCCCTGCTTGTCGAAAACCATTACGTCGGTCTGTACGAGTTCAGTGTAGACACGCAAAACGTCAGGCTGGTCCTGGCCCTTCGATTCTGGGGTCTGGCTGTGCCCTCGCTGGGACCATACAACCAGGGACACTAGCAAGCAGGCCGACGCCGCCATCCTCGTCATCTTGATTGTGAAGAACGATGAAGGCATATTGCTCTACTGAAAAGGTTGGTAGGTTCTGGGGAGACCTTGCTAGGAGCAGCCAAAGAAGGCAGGGCCTTCTTCCGTTTGTAACCTGGCGGGTGGCTGTCATGGTAACTATGTATCAGACCGGACTCGCCGTGCAACAGGAAAACCTTGATCGCCAATCCACCGTAAGAGATCAGCACAGCATAAAGAAAGCCCATCGTCAGCATCCGAAACTGCCGTCTGAAACTGAAACCAAAAAGATCTCAATAAATGACGAACAATCTTCCCACCGTCTCGATTGACCATATCAGTAAGAGTTTTGGCGAGTTTACAGCGGTAAGTGATCTGAGTCTCGCTGTCTACCCTGGCAGAGTTTTTGGACTACTGGGTCCAAACGGCGCGGGCAAGACAACAACCATCAGGATGATCGTCAATATCACTGCTCCTGACTCCGGCCGGATAGAAGTGTTTGGCCGCCAGATCACTCCGGAACTGCAAGATCGGATTGGCTACCTGCCGGAGGAGCGCGGACTCTACCGGAAGATGAAGGTTGGGGATCAGCTCAAGTTTTTTGCGGCCCTGAAAAACATTAATGGGAAAGAAGCCGACCAACGCGTCGAGCGCTGGCTCGCACGGTTGAAGTTAATGGAATGGAAAAACAGGAAAGCGAGCGAACTCTCGAAAGGCATGCAGCAGAAAGTTCAATTCACCTCGGCGATTATCCACGAACCCGATCTGCTGATCCTGGATGAACCTTTTTCCGGTTTGGACCCGGTCAATGTCGAAGTCTTAAAAGAGATCATCCTCGACCAGAGAGCAGCCGGCCGGACAATAATTCTCTCCACTCATCAAATGGAGTTGGCAGAAAAGATCTGCGACGACATTTGTTTGATCAATCGTTCACGGAAAGTCTTGCAAGGCAGCATCCGAGACGTAAAGCGCGGCTTTAGTCGCAATGCCGTCGCCTTGCGTTTGCAGGGCGGAGATAACGTTCTCCAGGATCGATTACTAGTAAGCAAGATCGAGCGCCATAGTGACGGCGTAGAAGTGTTGCTCGCCGAAGGAGCAAGTGCCCAGGCCCTGCTGAAACAACTGATTGAAGCCGGAGCAAAGATCGAAAGGTTCGAAATGATCGAGCCGAGTCTTAACAATATTTTCATCGAGAAGGTGAGTGAAGCCGAATGAGAAAATTCTTTGCTGTCGTGAAGCGCGAGTACGTTCAGCGTGTCCGCAGCAGAATGTTTATCCTGATGACGGTGCTCGGGCCAGTGATGTTGTCGCTGTTTGGATTCGCGCCGGCGTTGATACTGAGCATCCGGGCCGGGGGTCCCGTAAGAATTGCGGTGGTCGACCAAACCGGCAAGTTATACCAGGGCGTTTACGACTCGCTGATGGACAATGCAGAAATGTCTGAATCAACACCAGACCAGATGAATGCGAACGTGCTGAACAAGGATGCGAGCGAGCGCCTACAGGAGACAGATGACCAGGAGGAAGGCAACTTCGAGCTGGAGGAAGTGCGTCCCGGGGGAAGATCCTTGAACGAAATCAAGAAAGAACTCGACCAGCGAGTACTTGCGAAGGAACTGGATGGGTATTTAATTCTTCCGGCAAATCTCCTTCAGGATGGCAAGCCTGAGTACTTCGCCCGCAACACCGGCGACCTCTTTACCAGGAAATCTCTTGAGGAAGCTTTGAGTCGGGCGGTGCGTCAACAGCGACTGGCGGAAGCAAATATCGACGCCCGGATCGTGCAAGAGCTTTCCGAGCCGGTTCAACTCGACACTATTATGAAGGTTGGTGCCACCGGCGGAGTACGCGACTCCGGAGAGGGTTTTGCTTTGGTGTTTGGGGCCAGCTTCATTATGTACCTGACGATTCTGATGTATGGTCAGATGATTCTGGGGGCGGTTATAGAAGAAAAGGAAACGCGCATTGCCGAGATTCTGTTTTCGTCAGTCAAGCCGTTTACGTTGATGATGGGAAAACTCGTTGGCGTTTCACTGGTTGCCTTATCGCAACTCGCAATCTGGGGCCTGGCTTTCGTGGCTTTCGTTGTTTTTGGGGTTGGCTTGTTGGCCGCGAGAGGGGTGCCTTTACACATTCCGAATGTTCCGCTGGTTAACTTTATCTACTTTGGACTGTTCTTCTTGCTGGGTTACTTCATCTATTCCACCATCTATGCCCTGATTGGTTCAATGGTTACTACTGCTCAGGAAGGTGGCCAGTTATCCATGCCGATAGTGTTGCTACCTTTGATTGGCTTTTACTTATTCCTTCCGATCAGTCACAGTCCAGATTCTTCGTTTGCTTTCTGGGTTTCAATGTTTCCTTTTTTTTCGCCGATGACAATGCTGGTAAGAATCGTTACGCAGACCCCGCCTCTTTGGCAGATTTTGTTGTCATTGTTGCTGGGGTTTGGAACAGTGGCACTGCTGACCTGGGTGGCGGCGCGCATTTATCGCGTTGGCATGTTGATGGCGGGGAAGAAGGCCACGATTCCCGAAGTGATGCGCTGGGTCAGGCAGGAGTAAGAGGCAGCGCAGCGGCAAGAGGCCGGTGCAGGCGAATTGTTTATGTGCGATCACGCGAAATCGAGATGTCCGATAGTGAAGTCAGTACCGCCTCGGTAGCGGGTAGGTCCGTACCGCAGAGACCGCGCCGCATTTACCCACCCGCTACCGAGGCTGTGTCGAAACTCAGAATCCCACCCACGGGAGTGGGTGGATTTTTCAGATCCCACCTATCAGAATTGGAGCGGATCCTGTTACGAATCCCACCCACTCCCGTGGATGGGATTCAAAACTTCGGAGACCGCTGTTGTAGGCCGGACTTGAACAATCCATCCACTCCCGTGGGTGGGATTCAAAACTTCGGACACCGCTGTTGTAGGGCGGACTTGAACAATCCACCCACTCCCGTGGGTGGGATTCAAAACTTCGGACACCGCTGTTGTAGGCCGGACGTGAACAATCCACCCACTACCGCGAGGTGGTGCTGACTTCATCAGCCGCCACGAGCCTGATCGCTGGAGAGCCGCTGTGAATTGACATCGATTCCAACACGTATCGGAGTCAACTCGATCAAATCCAACAAGATACAGACGATGAGCCAATCAACGTTGGGACAGTGGTGATATAAAATCAGTGATTATTGCCATCAGTCTTATTATTCTGTCTACTATGAGCTCGGGGGACAGGATTGCATTATAAGATTGCTTGGTTCTCAAGTAACGCATCGTTGGATTGCTTCGCAAATGTTTACAGGGATCCTAAAAGTCATGAAAAATTTGCCGATACAATTGGTGATTCTTTCTCTCGGTCTATGTGTAGGAGCAGGCGCTTCTTTCACAACGGCAAGTGCCGCCAGGCTTTCACTCCCACAGCCTTCGATCCGCAACAATATGCCTTCTCCTCAGCGCATTAGTCCTCGCAGAAGGGAGCCGCCCGCTCAAATTCTGTTTGATGATTTCAACTACTCCAAACATAGAGAGATGATTAAACATGGCTGGATCCTTCGCCGCACTGCCGGCTGGCCGGGAGTCCCCGGCGCCACTTGGGGGAGTGAAGGCGTGTCGTTTCTAAGGGATCCCGACGAGCGCGGAAACCGTATGGTGCGGATGATCGCCTCCACTGCCGGCACGGCAACAAGTACCCGTCAAACACAGATCTGCCATCAGCGCAAATACCTGGAAGGAACATATGCCGCCCGTGTTCGCTTTACTGATGAACCGATTTCGGGACCGGGCGGGGATCAACTTGTGGAGAGCTTTTACACCATCAGTCCGCTCAAGGCGCCAATGGATCCTGACTACAGCGAACTGGATTTCGAATATCTGCCCAATGGCGGTTGGGGCGTCAAGGGACCGACGCTTTACCAGACCACCTGGGAGACGTTTTTTCCGGAACCGAATTGGAAGATGGACAACGTATCTAACAACACGAGCGGTAGTCGGGCGGGATGGCATATATTGGTGACCCAGGTTGCCAATGACAAGGTGAAGTATTTCGTTGACGGCAAGCTACAAGCCGAGCATGGCGAGCGGTTTTATCCCGAGTCACTCATGTCGATAAATTTTAATCTTTGGTTTATCAAAGATGGACTGGCCCAGGGACAGGCCGTGCGCCAGTACTATGAGGACATCGATTGGGTGTTCCACCAGGCGGGCACAGCACTGACGCCCGAAGAGATTGAACCGAAGGTTGCATCCATGCGCCGCAAGTCCATCAAATTCAAAGATACTGTGCGGGCCCCCGTTTCGGCATTGACATCACCGTGCGATTTCTGAGGGTGGTGAACGGTAAGGCAGAGCCTTACCGCACTGTGCGGCGGCAGAGCCGCAGAAATAGATTGAGTGATGGAGATCGAAAAGAAGTATCGCCTTTCTAAAAAGCAACGCGCAGAAGTGTTGCAGCGTTTACCCAAAATCGGCGCTGAACGAAAGCGCGAAGAGTTTGAAGAGAACACGCTGTATGCGGGTGAAACTCTCGACGTCGGGCACTCCGTGTTACGCCTGCGCCGCATCGGCAAACGCGGAATTCTCACCTACAAAGAACGCTTTCCTACACGCTCCGGCATAAAACATCAACGCGAAGATGAGACTCGGGTTGGCGATCCTGACGCGATGGAGCTGATTCTGGACGCTCTGGGATTCACACCGGCGCTGGTTTATGAGAAGCGTCGCGAAACGTGGGTATTAGGGAAAACAGAAATTGTAATTGACGAGTTGCCTTTTGGATTGTTCATGGAGATCGAAGGAACAGAGCAGGGAATTCGAGACGTTGAAAGCAAACTCGCAATCAAGCGTTTAAGAACCGAAATGGCCACCTACCCGCAACTGACTCTAAAACACGGCACTGACTGTGACGGAGTGATTGAAGCAAGATTTAAGAAATAGAGACGGCGTTGCATGAAAAGTCAACCGCCCACGCAGCGGACGAGTGAGAATAGCTTTGCGGCGGCAGAGCCGCAGATGTAGATTGAGTGATACAACCTGTAGTCAGCCTTAGCGCACAGTCGGGAAACGTTTCATCTTTCTGAGCCCTACCCTTCCGAGGCGCCACTCAATGAACCAGTGCGGCGGCAGAGCCGCCGTACCAGATTTTTTGCATCTCCAAGTTTGAGCCTCCAGACGTACTCCGATAGCCTTTCGCCACAGCCCTACTTATCCTCACGGCCTTGCATAAAAAGTAATTTCGAGCAGTCCGCCCGAGCGGACGAATGATAATAGCCCACCGATTTATCGGTGGGATCACGCCGAACAAAATCGCAGTCCGTGAAGCGGACGGCTGAGAGGAGACTCCAATGTCCCATTCCTATGTCAGCAACCTCATGCATTGCACCTTTAGCACGAAAGGCCGGTATCCGTTCATAAATTCAGACCTGGAATCCCGGCTCTGGCCTTACCTGGGAGGGTATTGCGAGAGAAAACCGAATGAAGGCGCTTGCTATAGGCGGGACAACCGATCATCTGCATGCGCTGTTATCACTTCCGGGAATGATGAGTTTCGCCAAAGCGGTTCAGTTAATAAAAGGCGGATCGTCGAAATGGATAAATGACAATTTTCCAGGACCAAAGAAGTTTGAATGGCAGGAAGGGTACGGCGCATTTAGCGTTAGCGTTTCCCAAGTGCCGAAAACGATTGCGTACATCAACAATCAAAAAGAACATCATCGGAAGAAGAGCTTCCAGGAAGAGTTTCTGGAGCTGCTGAGGAAACATGGCATCGAATACGATCAGCGTTATGTATTCTGAGTCTCGGGCCAGTCCGCGCTAGTGGAGGGCTGACAATAGCCAGCAGTTCACTGCTGGGATGGGAGGCATTCGCGACGAAGTCCGTGAAACGGACTATTGACAATAGCCCAGCAGTTCACTGCTGGGATGGCGGCAAGCAAATATAGTCCGTGAAGCGGACGACTGACAATAGCCCAGCAGTTCACTGCTAGGATGAGGGCAAAGCAAACATAGTCCGTGAAGCGGACGGCTGGCGGCAGATATCGACCGTTTCAGCCGTCCGCTTCACGGACTAGATCTTCATTGCCTCTCTGATCCCACCGATGAATCGGTGGGCTATTGTCAGTCGTCCGCTCGGGCGGACTGGGAAAGGCTCCGCCTTTCCGACGCTTGGTCCTTTTCTTTTGAGGCTGTGCCTCAACTGGGAGGCGTAGCCTCCAGTCAATTTTAGATACTTAACGGTAAGGCAGAGCCTTACCGCACTGTGCGGCGGCAAAGCCGCAGATGTAGATTGAGCGATACAACCTCTTAGTCAGCCTTACCGCACTGTGCGGCGGCCGAGCCGCAAGCGCAGGTTGACAGGTGCAACTTCTAGTAAGCCTTTTTACACTAGCGGAGATAAAACTGCAGGTGCGGATTGACCGATACCTGAACATGAAATTGCCGGAGCCACTCTTCCGAGCAACTCCGGCAAGGTTGTGTTGTGGATGCCGGTTACTTCTTGATCGTGATCCACACCGTGTGAATACTGCCGTCCTGAAGCGTAGCTTTCAGCAACCAGGTCCCCGCCGTGAAGCCCGCAGGGCCTCCGCCCTTGGTACTCAGGTTGAAATGCCACTCTGAATCGGTCAGCCGGAACTGGTTTCCAGTGGTCGCCGCATCAGTGGGTGTGGCATCAATCGCTGGATCCGAATCAACGGAATTGCTGTACTTGATTGCCTGCAAGGTATGGATTCCGGTGAACACCGGAGCTCCGCACGTGGTGCCATTCCATGAACTAATCGCGAACTTGACGGGAATCGTGCTGCCCAACTTGAAGGCCCTCACGGGATCCGCGAAGCTGCCACCATTCAGGGTTTCAACCGAACCACCGATGGGCGCGAAGAAACCGTTGAAGCAGTAGCCTGTCGTAATGACGCCCGTGCTCACGGTTGCGAAGGTCACCAGATAGTTGTTTCCGCCATTGCCATCGCTGACCGAGCCGGACACAGTAAGCGTTTTACCTGTGCCAACCAACGGAGTGTCGAAGGTCTGCGTAAAGTTGCCGGTGTCTCCACTGACGATGCTACCGCTGGTAACGGTTGGGATGCCTGATGACGATGTGTTGCCATCGTAGATCTTTGTACTCGTCACCGCCGTCACAGTGATCGCCCGCTGGGTGATCTCGAAGGTCACCGGTGTCGCCGACAGCACCGTGTTGTAGTTGCCGCCCGCACTGAGCGTGCCAAGCGTGATCGCATAAGTGCCCACGTTCGCGCCCGCTGCTCGCGCCAGCGCACCGCTGAACACACTGACCGTGTCCCCGTTGGTCAGACCGCTGGCCGTGTACGTCAGGTTGGGATCGCCCGTGCCGTAGACCTTCGACTGACCCGAGTTCGGCGTCACTGTCACCGTCGCCTTGTTGATGGTGAACTCAGCGCCCGCATTGGTGATGATGTAGTTGTTAAGATCACCAGTAGCGCTCAGGGTGGCCGTGATGTGATAAGTCGGGGGACTGGCATTCTCACCCGCAACACGGCTGTAGGTAGCCGTCACGTTGTCAGCGGCCACGAAGTTGCTGCCACTGCCGGTGGTCAAGCCGATTGGGTCGCTGTCACCGTACGTCTTGCTCGCCGAAGTAGTTGTCCAGGTCGCGAGACGCTGGTCGATCGTGTATGAGCCGGCAACATAAGCAATGTTGAAATTCCCAAGACCGGTTCCGCTGACGAGCGCGTTGATCGTCGTCGTGCCCGCATTCGGACCGACTGATGCCGGGTTGTTGGCACAGGTCAGATCACCTGTGTAAGCACCGGATACGGCACACAACGATGGCGAATGGGTTGCACCGTCATACGTTGTTGAGCCGCTGCCTGCCGTGGCTGTTACTAGCGCCGGGTCGATGGTGTAGGAACCGTCAACAGGCGTGACGGTGAAGTTGGCCAGATCCGCCCCGCTAGTGACTGGACTGATGACTGTCGTGCCAACACCCGGACCGACTGACGCCGGACTGTTCACACAACTCAGACCACCGATATAAGCACCGCTCACGACGCAAGCTGATGGCGCATGTGTGGCACCGTCATAGACGTTCGAACCGTTGCCCGCCGTGGCCGTCACATCGGCGGGAGTGATTTGCCCCGCGCCGCTGGCACTGGTTGGCAAATTATAGTTACTCGCCAGCGTGCCCGTGCCCG
>DASXQM010000160.1:0-24469 GCA_036507195.1 Pyrinomonadaceae bacterium
CGTATCGCCATCATAGACCGTAAACAGACCTGTCGGCCCAGCTACCGGCCCTCCGGTCCCCACTGCCGGTGCCTGATTACGCGGATCCTGTGGCGATCTCAATGTCTGCGCCGACACTGCGGCGCATATAACCAAAGTAGCAAGCGCGGCAATAAGCGCTCTTGTTGCGAGTCTCATCGCAATCCTCCTGCAAAACGAATATAGAAGTTTGTTTTGAATGCCAACGTCGATAGTTGTAAGTTCAACCTTTTGAACCAATCTAAGTTAGCGCAAGACCAGTGGCACCCAAATGATGCGGCGCCATGACGCGCGCGTTAAGGACCTTACGCACCCTAAAGAACTCTAGCCATCCTTTGCCCCCAAGTGCGATTTTTAGTCGACACTTTCGCGGCCCTTTTCCTGGCCCAAAGGGCAAATTTTTCACACTGGTCTGAAGTACAAATCACGCCAGACCATACCTTACCTCTTTATGGAAATCAAGACCTTTTCACGATTTAGGGCCTATTTGTTTATGTCTTTTCCGTCACGCGTAGATGCCTCTCATGCGCGTATCGTAGGCCACCCGGTCTATTGCCAGCATGTACGCCGCGGTCCGTGTGTCAACTGAGTGCGAATCCGCATAACGGCACAGATCATTGAAGCTGGCAACCATAGTCTCCTGAAGTCGCTGGTTGATTACATCCTCGCGCCAGAAGTATCCCATCCTGTCCTGCACCCACTCAAAATATGAAACCGTCACACCTCCAGCGTTGGCCAGGATGTCCGGAATTACAAAGATTCCTTTTTCATGCAATACCTGATCCGCGGCGGCGGTCGTCGGTCCATTCGCGCCTTCGGCAAGAACCTTACACTTGATCCGATCCGCGTTCTGCGAAGTTATCTGGTTTTCTGTCGCCGCCGGGACCAGCACATCACATTCCAACTCCAGCAGCTCACTATTCGTTACCCGTTCCACTCCGGGATAATCCTCGAAGGAGCGAGTGGCTTGCAGATGCTTGAGGGCCGAAGGAATATCAATGCCGTTGGGGTTGTAGATACCGCCATGGACGTCGGAAATCGCCACGACTTTATAACCGGCTTCGTGAAGCAACTGCGCTCCAATCCCCCCCACATTGCCCGATCCCTGGACTACGACTCGCGTCGTTTCCGGCGACATTCCAAACCTCTTTATTGCCTCATTGATGACAAATAGGATTCCGCGCCCGGTTGCTTCGCGCCGTCCCGACGAGCCGCCGAGGTCGATCGGCTTTCCCGTGACAACAGCCGTCACGGTATGCCTGGCGTGCATGGAATATGTATCCATAATCCACGCCATAGTCTGCTCGTTAGTATTCATGTCGGGAGCGGGAACGTCCTTCTCAGGTCCAATAAAGTCGAGTAGCTCTGAAGCGTATCGGCGAGTCATTCGCTCAAGTTCCCCGATCGACATCTGTTGCGGGTCGCAGATGATGCCGCCTTTGGCGCCACCAAAAGGCACGTTGACCACGGCGCATTTCCAGGTCATCCAGGCCGCCAGCGCTCGCACCTCGTCGAGATTTACGTCTGGCGAATAGCGGATCCCGCCCTTTGCTGGGCCGCGAGCAAAGTTGTGTTGCACACGATAGCCTTCAAAAACCTGGATCCTGCCTGAATCCATTCTGGTAGGTATATAGACTTTGAGCTCCCTGTTGGGGACGCGCATAACGGCGTACAAGTCCGCGTCAAGATTGAGCAACTGAGCCGCTCGGTCGAAGCGCGACATCATCGACTCGAACGGGTTCTCTTCTTTTATTTCGCGAATGTCATCAACGTAGACTGTGCTTTGCATACTTCCCATCGGCTATCTCCGAATGTTCACGGTCGCAAACATTAAAAGGTGCATTAAAACTTTCCACCGGCATCACATCGGTGAATTAATAGGCTACAGAGAATGGTTGGCGGGTCAGGCTAAGAACCGCCTCGTTGGCCCAGAACCTCATTCATTGCCCCACTGCGATAACCGTGGAGATCGAGCGTCACATACTTGAAGCCCAACTCGCGAAAACGGCGGGCAAGTTCCTCGATAACTTCAACGCGCAGTGCTCGCACCATTTCGGCGGGTGCAATTTCGAGACGAACAAGGCTGTCGTGGTGGCGCACGCGAAACTCTCGAAACCCCACCTCGCGCAGAATCTGTTCGCCTCGATCAACCGCCGACAGCCGCTCGATAGTCACCGGGATTCCGTAGGCTATCCGCGACGAAAGGCAGGGACTTGCGGGCTTGTCCCACGTTGGTAAACCAACCCTGCGACTCAACAGTCTGACATCGGTCTTAGTCATTCCGGCTTCAATGAGCGGGCTTCGCACACCGTGCTTGCTGGTGGCCACGCGCCCTGGTCGATAGTCGACGAGGTCATCACATGTCGAACCGTCCACGATAAACTCGATTTCTCGAACGCGCGCTAGTTCCTCGAGCTTCTTATAAAGTTCATCTTTGCAGAAGTAACAACGGGTGGGGCCATTCGCGGTGTAGTTTGTATCGCTCAGTTCCTGAGTTTGGATAACCTCTCTGCGAAAGCCGAATTGTCTGGCTAGCCGCACCGTTTCATCGCGTTGGCTCGCAGCCAAACTTGGTGACTCGCCGGTAATGCAAAGAGCCTTTCGACCGAGTTCCGAGTTGGCTACGTAGGCGACATAAGTGCTGTCGACGCCTCCGGAGAACGCCACCAGAACAGAACCCATTTGCCGAAATAATTCCCGCAGTCGTTCCTCTTTGACCAAGGCCACCTCTTCGCCTCCCTCGTCTGCCAGCGGGATGGTGACTTTTGCTTCGATATTTTCAACCAACGGACTGCTCACAACTTTTGGTCCTCCGGGAATAGAGACACGTGCACCACACGTGTCCGGCTTCTCTAATTGAATGGGATTACGGTGCGCAATGTTATCGCATGCATCAAGACCAGCGCAACCAGCATCTAACCAGTCCAGGCAGTGCATTTGGCAACTCCGATTTTGGACGCGAGTAGTTTTGCCATGTTAAGATCAACATCTCCTCAGGTGCTTCTTTTCACGCCAGGTTGCGCTTTGCTTTCATGATCCACCGGTTATCACCTGTCATAGTTTCAAGGTCACGCTCTGCGATTTTCGCCGCCGCGTTGATCTTGCTGCTCGGCTGCAACCACCTGACGCCGGCACAGACCGAAGATGCTTTTGGTGACGCCGCGGCTGATCCGGTGAAATTATTCGAACGTGGTCAGACTGCGCATGCCCATGGAGACCTTCTCAAGGCTCTGGAGTTTTATGAAGAAGCTATCAGGGTGCGGCCCGAGTTTTCTGAAGCGGAATTCCAACGAGGGAACGCGTTGGTCGCGCTTGGGCGTCTAGCTGAAGCTGAATCCGCCTTGCGCCGCGCGATAGAAATTCGCCGGGACTGGTCACTTCCCTACTCGGCCCTGGGAGCCTTGCTGGTTCGCCTGAATCGTGATGCAGAGGCCGAGTCTTTCTTGCGCCAGGCAGTTACGTTCGATGCGCAAAGCAACCTGGCTCTTCGTATGCTTGCCGATGTTCGCCTGCGCGCCGGCGATGCCAGGGAAGCGCTTGAACTCGCGCGACGTGCCACCAACGACAAAGGGGCCCCCGTTTCGACCTGGCTCTTAAGGGCCATGGCGGAACGCGCCACGAATGACAACGCCGGAGCCTTGACCAGTTTGGAACATGTGCTTGAGGCAGACCCTGTTAATCTCTCCGCGCTATTTGAGCGTGCGGAGATTCGCATCGCGACAGGTGACAACGAACGTGCCGTTACTGATCTCCAGGTTGCCGAACCGCTGATAAAAGGAGATCGGGCGAGCCTCTCGCGACTGGCGGCGGATTACAAACTGGCCAGCAAACCTCAAGAGGCCTATCGAGTTGCCGAATCTGCGGGTTTGAACGCGGCGGGACAAGATTCCGCGAAGGGAACACTCAAGGTGTCCGGTTCGCCGGAAGAAATAGCGGCGGCAAACAGCGACGATCCCATTGCGGCGCGTAAAGCTCTGGAAGCGTTGCTGGTAAAGAATCCTAACAACGCGATGCTCATGGCCCGTCTGGGCGCTTCATATCGAACTGCTGATCCAATTCGCTCACTCAACTACTATAAAGGCGCCACTGAGAATGATCCGGCCAATCCGGACTATGCTACCGGCTACGGCGCGGCGCTGATTCAGGCTCGAAGATTCATGGAGGCGGCCTCCGTTCTGCGCAAAGTAATAACCGCCGCGCCAAACAACTATGCCGCCCATGCAAATCTGGCGACCGCCTTGTATGAACTGAAGCAGTTCGCTCCGGCTTTGGACGAGTATGCGTGGCTTCTCAGGGAGAAGCCAGATCTGACAGTAGCGTATTATTTCATTGCCACAGCGCATGATTATCTTGGAGAATATGAACAAGCGCTCGCGGCCTACGAAAGTTTTCTCGGGCGTGCGGACCCAAAAACGAATCAACTGGAAGTTGAAAAAGTTAAGTTGCGGCTGCCATCGCTGCGGCGACAGATTCAACTGGGTGAAGGCGTGAAGCAAAAGTCCAGTCGCCCTGCTAAACACTGATCGACAATGCTCAGCTGAGATGAAAAGTTTTTAGATGAGACTCGCGAGAATCGAGCGGCCCATGACCAGAAGCACATTATTACTTCTCCTCGCCGCTTTATACCTCCCAGCTCTGGGCGCCCAAGATCCTCGTGTTCAAGAACAAACCGCGCCTCCACCGTTGAAAATTATCACGCGGCCGGAACGCTCCCAGCTCAACGAATCAAAGGATCAGAAAGCGCGCGTGAAAACCACTATCGAGCTGGCGGAAACCCACCTCGCGAATACCGAAACCGCCACTTCGCAGCACAACTACGACAAAGCGGCGGCCGAGGCGGGGATGTATTGGGCATTAGTAGAGGACGCGTTTAGTTTTATGAAGACAATGGATCGCGATAGCAACCGGAGACGCGATCTCTATAAGCGACTGGAATTGGCTCTTCGGGCCCACGGGCCAAGATTGAGCACAATACGACGCAGCACTCCGGTCGAGTATGCGGTTTGGATCAAGGAGATTGAAGACTTCGCGCGGAAAGGTCGAACTGAAGCGCTAAATTCTTTCTATGGCGATACCGTTATTCACGATAGCCCACTAAAGCCGGCGGATCTTAAACAAGGCAACAAGCCGCCACAGGAAAACTGATTAATTCCGGAACAAATTATTATGAATGCTCGCCTTTCCCTTCTGCCGCTAACTTTCGCTGCGATTCTAGTCCTTTGCTCTCCGGTGCTGGGCTTTCAGGTTCGAGAACACCTGACCCCCCAGGAGATCGAGTTGGTCAAAGACGCCCAGATACTCGATAAGCGCATCGACATTTTCATCAAAGCGGCGGACCGCCGTGTGCTCGCACTCAATGGCACTGACGCAACCAGCGCGAAACAATTGAAAAAGGATTCGGAGAGTTGGGGTGAACTGCCATCAGGCACGCGCGCCGAACTTATTGGCGACCTCGCGCGAATTCTTGATGAGGCGATTACAAATATCGACGACGTCAGTGCGCGTGATGAAAACAACCCCCTCATCCCGAAGGCACTTCGCAAGCTGGCCGCCGCAGCCTCTCGAATAGTCGAGCAATTGAAACCCGCCGAGGCACAAGCAAAAGGCAACGCGGAACTAAGTAGTTTTGACCAGCTTACGGCAAACGCCGAGTCAATTCTTCAGGCCGCCAACAAACTTCCGCCACCAGTTGAGAAGAAGGGAAAAAGCAAGACCGAAAAACCAAAGGCCACGAACTAGCATTCGGTCTTCCTACCGCGAGGCGGTTATGGAATACAGCCCAGGGTTGCCGCGCTGCGCGGCTACCCTGGGACTAGGTTATTGAAAGGTCCGAAACCCCAACGGGGTTATGACAGTTTCCGAGCGATTGTTTATCCAGGAAATGACATAACCCCGTTGGGGTTGCTAATTTCCCGCCCCATTTTCGAGAAGAAATGAGGTTCCCTCAGTCTGGCTTCTAAGCAACTCACCCGCGGCTTTTCTTCTTCACTTCCGCACTCACCATCTTCGCTTCCTGATCAATGGCCGTGCCTGCACTTGCTTCGTCACCTTCCTCTTTGGCGGCGGCAGCGGATTGCAAGCGCGGGGAACTCTCGTTAACAGCAAAAAGCTTGAACTCCACCTTTGCTTCCGTCTTGTCAATACCACCACTACCCACCCCTGTGGCCCGGCCAAACATTCCGCCAAGCTTCTTTGCCGCTGATATCTTCAACGCGGCTATATCGGTATAAAGGATGAAGTCGCATTGCTTCGCTTTCGCTTCCGTCTCCGCTTCAGCTGGCGAGCTCGCATTCAAGGAAATGGCATCAATGCCGTTGCCTTGAATCTCGCCCAACAAGCGCTGACGAAGTGATTCAGTCGAAACCTGATGGTCGGTTTTGTTGTTGATCTGAACCACGCCCACGCGAAGACTGCCCGGCTCCTTTAAATTGCTCGGCGACGCGTTGCTGTGGTCATCTTCGACCGGAGGCCGGCCTTTCGCCATCTGCGATATCGCATCCATCGAAGGAATACCGTACAACTCCTGCGCATTCTTCGTTTCAACATAACCAGCCGGCACTTCAAAAAGCGCTGCATCAAGTAGTTCGCGAGAAAGCTCGACAACTTCTCTTGTTATCGAAGACACAACGTTACCGTTCGGGCCATACGACGTCATCGTTTCCAGCAGCGGATACCCGGTTCGGCCCGTTCCCACTCGCTTGTAGCTGACCCTGTCCTGGCAACCCCCACGCGCCGGCGGCGCGCCCATTAGCTGAGGGCGACCGACTTCGCAATTTAGACCGAAGGTGAAATCGATGTACCAGCCGTCAGTTTCCATTCGCTGCTTCATCGGGTTGCAGGCGTCCGGTGAAGACTCAATGGAGATCGAGGTCTTAACGTGGCGCGCCTGGAAACCAAACATTTCCTTGCGCTCGCCGGTATCCGTCGAAGTCATAACATAAGTGATAACACCACCACGTCGAGACGGACCAGACGCGTCAGCCATACCCGTTCCGCTGTTCGCGGTAGAATCTCCGTCGTCCATCGGCGTGATAAGATATTTTTTCGTCTTGTCACTGATCTGGACGGTCCGCTTCAGATCACATTGGGTGAGATTGACCAGGTCCATCCCATAACCAGTGTGGGTTTCCGAGCGCTCACGCGCCCCCTTGAGCATTGTGATTGTTTCGATGCCTTGTCCTCCCACAGTCATCCGGTACTTAATCTTCAAGTCATTCACTCGCGCCGGTTGCGCCGCAGGTCGATTACTCGTGCGTTGGGCCACAAATGTGGACGTCGAAAGAACCAACAAAACCAAAGCCCCGACCGTGCTCAATCCTGCAAACCTTTTTCTCATGATTCCTCTCCTTGACTGTTCGAATATTACGATCCTTGTTTCGGTCAACTGTATGACCAAACTTACGTAGCCTCTGATCAAATGGTAAGCGCCAACTCTTTGGAGTGCGCTGACCTGTCAGCGCTTTGGTCTGAGGCGGCTTGACGCCGGTGTCTGGCCAGACTCAATCCCACCGTGGCCGCGACAGGTCGCGACCGGCCAAAGCGCTGACAGGTCAGCGCACTCCAAAGAGTTGACGCTTTCACTATGATCAGAGGTTCCCCGAGTTTGTCGAGTTAGTCAGTCACGCGCTTTTCGCAGCATGTCAGTCGCACGGTTTAACGCCGCAACGATTCGCTCAAGCGCTTCCTTCGCGTTAGCAGTGTTGCGATCATCGAGCGCCTGGCGAAAATCGGGAAGCGGTTGCGCCGCATAGCCAGTGTAAGGTCCTGGCGCATAAATCTGGTGCGTATACCAGGTGCGTCCCCGTAGTCCTCTTTCATCGGTGAGCGAGCGCTCGACCGCGAGCAACGCATCGTTAATGCGTTGCAATCTTGCCACCGCCCGCGGATGCCGATCGCTTGCTTCCACGCGCGCTTGCTCAATTTCCGCGACTGTGTCCTGCCTCGCTTTCTCAATTCGCTCAGCTTCTTCGGTAAAACTCTTCAGTGCGCTAATCATCGGCTTTTCATCGACAGCGTTGACCAGCTTGCGACGTCGAGCGGTCTTCATGCTCTCCTCGAAAAAGTCGCGAACCTCCGAAGCATATTCGCGATAATCAAGCGGCAGCCCCGCAGCATCGGCCAGACGCATCGCCACCGTTCCCCAGAGCTGCGCCGCCGCTACATGATAGACGAAGTTTGGGTCGCCAAAATGACTCATCCAGTAAAAAGAATCATAAGCGGAATGGTAGACGCCGTAATCGCCGCCAAAGCCCATATCGCTGGAAGGAATCCCGAGGTGTTGCAAAAACGGCGTGAAATCCGAGCCGGAACCTAACGCGTTGATGCGCGCTTCAGCAATCCGCGTATCAGAGCCTACCTCGGCGTTAGTGAGCTCCGGGTCGGGCTCCTGCTCGCGGGCGCGTTCCTGCCATTGTTGATAAATCGTCTGACCCGTTTTTGGATCTTTGACATCACGCGTCGCGGCACGAATCAGTTTCCACATTGAAGGCACTGACGAAGCGCCAAAGTTTGATCCGGAGACCGCGGAGTCAACGTTTAGATAAGCGACCGCCTTCTGCTTTAACTCAGCGGCGTTTTCTTCCACCCACTCGGTCGAACCCAAAAGGCCATATTCTTCTCCGTCCCAACTGCAAAGAACGATCGTACGTTTTGGCTTCCACCCTTTCTTCAACAAGGAGCCGAAACCGCGCGCGGCCTCGAGCATCGCTGCGGTGCCGCTGTTGGGATCGACCGCCCCAAACGTCCAGGCATCGCGGTGATTGCCCATGATCACCCAGCGATCCTTGTCTTCGTCACCGTCAATGCGCGAGATAACGTTCCAAATCTTTCGCACCTGGTAATCCATCAGCGTTTTCAAGTGCACGCGAACATGATCTGTTCCGCCGACATGATAGGGAAACGGCAACCCGCCCTGAAACCCTTTCGGCCTTACCGGACCGTCCAAGGGTTCCAGCAGGTGCCGCGCATCTCCGTAAGAAATTGGTTGGACGGGAATGCGTGGCAGAGTTGTAACTTCTTCCATTTTTAGTCGGGGCACACCCGGCACCGCAGGCTTTCCAGGTGTCAAAGGGTCGCCGGGGGATGTAGACAGGAATTGAACCGAGCCTCGCTGCGCCGAACCTGACGGACGCCAGGGCCCATTGGGATAGACATCACCCTGCATGTACCCATCGTCCGCCGGGTCGGAATAAATAATTAAACCTATGGCCCCCTGATCTTGCGCAACTTTCGCTTTCACGCCGCGAAAGGAGTTGCCGTAACGCGCAATTGCAATCTTTCCCTTCACATCGACGCCCAACTTTTTCAGAGCTTCATAATCAGGAGGCAAACCGTAGTTGACATAAACAAGCGGCGCCGTCACGTCGCCACTGGGGCTATAGCCATTAAAGAGCGGGATGATCTTCGGATTCGACGACGATGGATCTTCGGGGATGACCGGTTCCCTGGCGGTTAGCCTTTCCCGCCGTGGGCTGATGAGTTCGACAATGGCAGGTTGCCTTGGATACGGCAGCAACACTTCATATTCCTTAAGCTCGGAAGAAATTCCATAACTGCGAATCTGATCGCGCACGTAGACGGCAGTCGCGTAGTCTTCTTTCGTTCCGGCGACGTGCGGCTCCGCAGTCAATCGTCGCAGGTGTTCTCTTGCCGAAGCGGGAGCGGGCACAGCGCGAAACTCTTCTTCCCAACGGCGCTCAATGGTAGACCCTTCGGGCGTGAACCCATCGAGATTAGGGCCCGACGAGCTTTGCGATAACACAACGCGGGGATTCGTTTGGCCTATGAGAAAAGCGGAAAGGATTAGGAAACGAAACGCACGATGAGCTTTCAATTCAAATCTCCTTATTTACACTCGTCGACTTTTCCGGCGCAAAAGGGCCGCAGAGAAGAGTTCTTCGCATTCCTTTGCGGGTTGTCCTTGCAATTCTGCCTTAAAAGCATCACTTGTCTCCCGGAACTTCATATCGTCCATTAAACCTTTGGTGAACATTGCTTTCACCACTCTCGTAGGGTAGAAGAACAGTGAAAGGAAGTCGCCCAAATGGACAGCAGATATTATCCCGGCGTTGAAACAGATGTCTCCCGATTAGTCGCTGAGCTTCGCAATATTTTTGATCAGGATTATGAAGTGCAAACCATGCACGTATCTTCCACCACAGTTGTTCAAGCGCGAAAGTCTAGCACGTTGCGCGATCTTACTGGCCTTTCTGCCGCGCTGACAATCAAGGTCACTCCCGAAGCAGGCGGCACGCGGGTCGAGATTGGCATGCAGAAGTGGTTTGACAAGGCGGCCGTCGCCGCCGTTGCCTTGCTGCTTTCCGCGGGGCTACTAATGGCCCTGCCTGCGCTTGGCGCCTACTGGCAATACAAACTCACCGAAGATGCATGGAAGATCATTGAAGAACACATCGCACGCAAAGCAGGTGGCTATGTTCCGCCTTTGCCCGGACGTTGCGGGAACTGTGGTGCGGCTAACACCGCCGGCTCCGAGTTCTGTTCTGCGTGCGGCGCCAATTTCAGGGCCGGCGCCTGCCCCGCTTGCGGGACAATTCCGAGGGATGCATCGGCGAGGTTTTGTAATCAGTGTGGGACTCGACTCTCGGCGGGCGGCTAAATGCCCGTTTTAGAGTCCGAGTCTTTAGCTTGTCCGTGCAAGTCAGGAAGCTAATGAACAAACTCTGAACATTCGCTAACCGAACCACCGGTGCTTGGTTCAGTGATAAGTAAGAGCAGCACGGATTGAATCGCAGAAGATTCAGGAAGGGACACAGGCAATACAGAAGCGCCGTAGCGACCGGGTCCTGTAGCAATAAGCTCATTTGTAATGGTCATGGACCCGCTCGCCACTGTTTGCGGTTCCGTATTCGTCGACCGCGATGCCAGAGTTCTGGGCCTACGCTCCTTTGTCTTCAGCAGGAAGCGAGCTGCAGCGCCAACCAAATACAGAACCAGGAGCGGTAGCGACCGGGTCCAGTAACAATAAGCTCATTTGTAATGGTCACGGACCCGGTCGCTACCGCTCCTGGTTCAGTATTTGTCGACCCACGATGCTGAGCGTCCCGCGATGGACCAGGTCGCTCCCTGTTCTGATTTCCTTGAGTTTTCAATCGTGCCGAAGTGCTCTGACTGGATCGATCCTCGCCGCACGTGCGGCCGGATAGAGCGCGGCGAGAATCGAAACGATCAGCGCAAACAGGATGGCGCCGGCAGTGAGCCACGCGGGCAATGAGAAGAAGTCTACGAACGATGCGCCCTGTGGCTTCAGAATGAATCGGTAGGCCAGGCGGTTGGCAATTCCATCGATCGCCCACGCGGCGAGCACTCCAATAACGCCTCCGCAAAGGCCCAACACCGCTGCCTCAACAAAAAAGATCAGTTTGATTTCGCGGTCCTCAGCTCCGATTGCCTTCATGATTCCAATTTCTCGGGTCCGCTCCAGAATCGACATGATCATTGTGTTGGCGATGCCGAATGACGCTACCAGTAGCGAGATGCCGCCAAGTAATCCCAGTACGGAATCGATGATCAAAAAAACAGTGCGAAACTGCTCCAACTGATCGACGATCGAGAAACTAGCGAAGCCCAGATCCTTTAGACGGTTGCGCACTTCAGTCAACGCTAAGGGATCGCTAACCCTGACGATCGCCGAATCATACCCTTCACTGTCCGATTCGTTTAACGAACCACTTTCGCGCGCCAACGCCAGCGCCACCTGACCCATGGGACCACGATGCTCGATTGACCATTGGCGTGCTGCCGGCAGCGGAATGTAAATTCGCGCCCCGGGAAACAATCCTCGCAAGCCGCCTTGCCCGGCGCCTTCTTTCACTTCAAGATTCAAAACGCCAACGATGCGGAAAGTCTTCGCCACGAGCCCACTGCTGCCCGCGTCCGTTGACTTATCCTCCTCCAACGGCAGGCCAAAGAAACTTGGCAACTCTGCTTCAGCATTCTTCTGCCCGGGCGATTCCCTGGAAGATTCATTGGGAGCGGCAAGAAATTCAATTGTCTTACCGATCGCATCGGCGGGCTTCTCAAAACCAAAGTCGCGGACGAAGGCCTCATTTACGACAGCCTCGTCGGCCTCCGGCGAGCTAATCATTTGCCCGGCGATGAATTCCTTGAAACGCGAGCCGGCATTGGGCACAGATGCGCCGCCGACAGACTCAATTTGCGAGTGACCGTTTGCCTTGACGAAAGTGAAGATCGTTAGACTGGGCTCGACGTAGGCAACTCCGGAAATCTTTGAGATCTCAGCTATAGCGGCATCATCGAGAATTCGCGTCGGCTCCACATCCGGCTTCAACCGCGAGCGGCGGTCGCGTCCCTCATTTTCGTTTCGTGCAGACCTGCTCTGGGCGCGGGTTGAAACAAGACTGCTGAGGCTGCGCCCAAAAACCTGAATTTCATTGAAGAGGTCGAGCGCCTTAAAACGCGAAAGCATATTGCGCTGCAAGCCCAGTCCAAATGAAACCATGGTGACGATGACAGCCACGCCAACAATCACGCCCATCGTCGTCAGGACGGCGCGCAGTTTCGCCTGGCGCAGATTTCGCAGGGCCAACTGAAGTATGTCGAGAAAACTCATGTTAAAAAGGATGAAGGATGAAGGCGGAAGGATGAAGGATGAATAAGACTGTTGTGGGCCAGATATTCCTCGCCGACCAATCGAACATCCTTCAAACTCGTTCTGTTTACGTTCTATGTTCGTCCTTCATCCTTCAACCTTCATCCTTCATCCTTCATCCATCATCCTTCAACCTTCATCCCTCGAAGACGTGTCGAACCGCTTCAACCGTCCAGTCGGCAAGACTTGCAGTAACCACCTCAGCGCCCGCGCCGCGCAGCTGTTCATCTGGGACAGTGTTGGTGACGCCCAGTGTACGCATGCCTGCCAGCCTGCCCGACTCAATTCCTGGCGGGGAATCTTCAATTACCAGACATTCGCTTGCGAGTAGCGGCAGCAACCTCTCGGCTCGCCGCTGTTCATTTACTTTCTCAAGCGCGATCCGATAACAGTCTGGCGCGGGTTTGCAGATCTCGACATCTTCGGCGCTAACAACCACCGAGAACAAACTTCGCAACCGGGCGCGATCTAACACGTATTGAATATCAGCGACGGTCGCCATGCTCACCAGCCCGAGCAAGTAATGGCGCGACGTCGCTTTCAGAAAAGTTACCACGCCGGGAAACAACGGCAATTCTTCCTCGATAAGCTTGCGATGTCGAGCCCCCTTACCTTCGAGGATTACCTTCAAGACATCGTCCGACAGCGTTTTCTTCCCCCGTTCAAATGCAGCACGCACAAAAGTCTTGTCGTCCATTCCCAGAGCGCTGTAATAGTCGTTCTCGGTTAGTTCGATCCCCTGCTCGCTGAATGCGTCTTTGTAGGCCGCCATTTGCAGCGGCTCGTCATCGATTATGACGCCATTGAAATCGAAGAAGATCGCTTGAATCATTTGTTCTCAGCCCCACGTCCCACGCTATCAGAACCGAGAGCGTTAGCGACCGGCCAGAGGCCCATCGATAGTGACTCAGATTATTAAAACTAAGAGCGTGAGCGACGGCAGATCCTGGCTCTCAAGTTGAGTGAGCCCGTCATCACTGCTCCCGACTGCTCATGTCAGAACCGGGAGACCGGGTCCAGTAACAATAAGCTCATTTCTAATGGTCACGGACCAGGTCGCTACTGCTCCCTGTTCCGAATTTGTCGACCCACGATGCCAGAGTTTTTGCTTACGCTACTTTGTCTTCAGCAGGAAGCGAGCTGCGGCGCCAACCAAATACAGAACCAGGAGTGGTAGCGACCGGGTACAGCAACAATAAGCTCATTTGTGATGGTCACGGACCCGGTCGCTACCGCTCCCGGTTCTGATACGATCCCAATCGCTTGTTCTGTTCCTCAAACAATTTGGGCAGCCGCTCGCTTTCCAGCACATCGAGGCGTCGCAAGAGTTCCGCGAGTGATAGTTCGTTCTTCAAGTTAACGCGATAATCGAGATCGGCGCGTAAACGGTCTTTCTCTCCTTGTCGGTTCTGCGACATCATGATGATGGGAGCTTGCATTCCCGCTATCACCGCCAGCACCAGATTTAACATTTGATAAGGCTTCGGATCGAAACCACTAAAAAGGATGTAAGAGTTGAAGATGATCCAGAAGACGATCAGAGCAATCGAAACGCCAATGAATTTCCAACTACCGCCAAACTCCGCAATCAAGTCGGCAGCGCGATCAGCCACCGTCGCTCGCTTACGCTCTTCTTCGTTGGCGTTGCGGGAAACACGCGAACGCAGGAGCTCGTCAGTGCGCCTGAGCCGGTCAGACAATGCTCCCAACATTCCCAGCGCCACATCCGGATTTGAGCGAACGAAGGTCAAAAAATCATGGCGGGAAAGGACCGCCAAGCGTCCGTCCTCGATCACACTCGCATCCGCCGACCTTTGACGGCCGTCGATTATAGACATCTCGCCAAAGAAGTCTCCCTGGGCCAACTCGGCGAGCGTTATTTCTTTTCGATCTTCGTCGGTGATGCTGATTCGCACCCGCCCGGTTTCGATTAGATACATTGCGTTGCCGGTATCGCCCTTGTGAAAAAGCTGCGTGCTGGCAGAAACGTTTTCAGCCTTCAGCAAGCTGCGCAGCTCTATTGCGGCAGCGTCGGTCAAAGACGCGAAGAGCGGCACCGAGCGCAGCGCCTCCAGAGTCATTTCGTTGGCATTAGTCGGCATAGTTAACCTCACTTGGAAAGGATGAAGGCGGAAGGATGAAGGATGAATAAGACTCTTGTGGGCCAGATATTTCTCGCCGACCAATTGAACATCCTCCAAACTCGTTCTGTTTACGTTCTACGTCATCCTTCATCCTTTATTACTCGCCCGTCTTTCATCAGGATAATCCGATCCGAAAAACTGGTGGCCAATTCGCGATCGTGCGTGACCATCAATATTGTCAGAGAGTCGTTATCAACCATTTCACGAAGCAGCGCAAGCAGTTCATGCGCGCGGGTTGAGTCAACATTCCCTGTCGGCTCATCAGCCAGCAGCACCTTTGGGTTATTCGCAAGCGCGCGGGCAATAGCCACGCGCTGTTGTTCGCCTCCGGAAAGTTCCGAAGGACGATGCGTCAAACGATCTGATAAACCTACACGGCCCAGTAACTCCTCGGCACGGCGGCGTCGTTGGCTGCCGCGCAGTCCTCCGAAAGCCAGCGCCAGGCCTACATTCTCTTCCGCAGTCATGGTTGGAATAAGGTTGAAGTTTTGAAAGATCATACCTACCGAATAACGCCGGTATCGCGCCATCTCTTTCTTGCTGAGTGGCCCCAGCGCCTTCGCGTTATAGAACACTTCTCCAGTAGTGGGGTGATCAAGGCCGCCTACCATGTTCAGCAGAGTACTTTTCCCGGAACCCGACGTTCCCTGTATCGAAACGAACTCCCCTTCGTCCATAGTCAGCGAAACTTCATCGAGCGCAGTTACGCTCGTCGTGCCCATCTGATAGACCTTCGAAACTTTTCGTGCTTCTAAAATTGACATTCTCAGCTAGGCTAGATCGAGACGCGGATTCGCGCGGATCAGAAAAGCGTCGGGCTTTGGGCTTTGGGCTTTGGGACTTTGGTCTTTGGTCTTTGGTCTTTGGAGCTTAGCGTCTTTGGAGCTTAGCGTCTTTGGGCTTAGGGTCTTTGGGCTTAGGGTCTTTGTTTTCAAATTTTTTCAAATTTGAGATTTCAGATTTCAGATCTCAGATCCCATGAGCAAAGAGCAACCCAAAAGCCCAAAGACTCGAAAGACCAAAGAACCATGACCCAAGCCCAAAAACCCAAAGCCCCAAGCCCAAAGCCCCAAACACCAAAAACCAAAGACCCAAAGACCCAAAACCAAGCCCACGCCCAAGCCCCTCTCTTTCAAATTCGGACCGGCGTTTATCCGCTTGAATCCGCGGCCACTTGCTTGCTGATTCGCCACAACTCGAATCGCTCTTCCTGGAAACCCTTCAAGGATATTTCAAACGGCGTGGTCTGCAGATTCTCCGCGGCTATCAGCTCGCGCACCTCCGGATCATCATAAAGCACGCGCGAAATAATCACGTCGTTGCCGGTGGATAGACTTTCCAACCGCGCTGCCATATTTACAGTCGAGCCAAAATAGTCAAGCTTGTCGTTCAGCGTAACAGTAATGCACGGTCCGGCATGGAGTCCGGCTTTCAAAGTCAGGGGCGCAACTCCGGGCGCTGGCGCTGCCAACATCTCCTGCGCGCTCAACATCGCTTTCAATGCCGCAGCTGGTCGCCGGAAGACAGCCATCACAGCGTCGCCGATCGTTTTAACTATCGCTCCGTCCTCCTCCGCGATTACCTTTTTCAGAACGTCGAAGTGATTCATGACGCGGCCGAAGGCGGTGGCATCTCCAATTTCTCGATAGAGCTGCGTTGAGTTTCGCAAGTCGGTAAAAAGAACTGTCAATGTGCCGACGGAGATCTGTTCCCCGCGACGCAGCGCTTCGGTCGAGAACAGATCACGAAAAATCTGTAACGCAGTGACTTCCGCCGCGGTGGCCGCCTGGTCGCCCCACGCTAAACGCTCGAGGATGACTAGTTGTTCGGCCTCCGTTTCGTTTCGCACGTTTAGCGCCGGGCGCGGTCCCAGCGATAATTCTTCGCGAGGCCAGCCATCATTGGAGACAGTGACAGCCGCAGAATTGTTTCCCGCGGCTGAAACCCTCACCGGTTGTTCGCCGACCAATTCAAGCGCGCGAAAACGATAATTACCAGGCTCGAGTGCCATGCTCAACTCCCGTACACTGTGGGCGGGCAACAACTGCTGGGCGACAACGTGAGGCGTTCGCTGCGGGCTGCCGATGCAATAGTCCTTGACGTCCATGGTTCGGATTGAGGCGTTGGGACGAAAAGTCAGTTCCACAAAGCGATCGAAGTTAACAGTGAAATCGATGCGGCATGTTTCGCAATGAACCTCCGGATCAATATCTTTAAGTGAAGAGCTACTCTCCTGAGGCCCGCGACATAAGGGACACAACAAATCCCACCGCAGATCGAGCAAGCCCACTCGCGTTGCCCGTAGACAGGTTTCAAGTACCACGCGGCGCGGCTGCTCCCAGGCGTCGGCCAGTTCATAGGGCTTGATACGTGCCAGCGCAAAATCGTCCGCTTGCTGAATGAATTCAAGCAGCCGCTCGACCGCCACCGCGTCGGCCTCAGTATCGGCAAGCAGGCGCTCTCTGATAGCCGCAAGGCGGCTGCTCGCCGCGGCCGAAAGCGCCGCGCCCGGTTGGATCTCTACCGGTGAAGCTTCCACCAAAGCCAGCTCGTCATACTTCTTGAATGCCCGGCGAAATTTCCGCGAACCTACAAGTCCCACTTGCACTGGAATAGCGATGAGGCCCAGCAAGGCTTTTGGCCTGATTACAACGTCGTAAGTAAACCTGGTGCCGCCGTCAGCTCGCGGAGTAAGTTCTGCAAGCGCTTTCATCTCCGCGACCGGACCTTTGCTATAGGTGCGCTTGACGCCAAAGCGGAAGGGCCGCACCCATTCGAACGGTTGCTCTTCCCACTCGACTGGCATTCCGAAGATCGACAGACGAACTCGACGGCGCGCATTGCGGAGCCTGCGCCTCGAAGGTTCGACTTCAACTGAGGGAACGTTTGTATCGCGATTGAAGCGATTTGTATCAGCAACAAATGGCCACAACTTTTCCGGAGGCGACTTGAGATCGTAAACCCACTGGTAATGAAATTCGCGGTATGCCATGAAATCAGAAGCCAGAAGTCAGTTAGGCCGCGGATTAACGGAGATTCACGCGGATCAGAAAAAGTAAAAACAGACTGCGAACGCGTTCGCGAAGCATTATGTCTTCCAATTCCGATCCGCGTTTATTCGCGTAAATCCGCGGCCAATTTTAGCTCACACCTCTTTGTACTCTGAATCGACGTCTTCGTGGGATGAAGCAACCCGGTAGTTCCTCGATTGCACTTGTTTGGTGATGAGCAAGTCATCTTTGGTCTTCAGAAGGTCCGCGCGGTTGTAAACCGAGAGCTCGAAATTGTAGCCGTGTGTGATCGCATCTTTAGGACATGCCTCTACGCAGTAGCCGCAGAAAATACAACGCCCGTAGTCGATATTGTAAACCTCGGCATAGCGCTCATCGACTCCGATGCGTTGTTCAGCCGGGCGCGGATCATCTTTGGCAACAATGTAGATACAGTCAGAAGGACAGGCAGCGGCGCAAAGAAAACAGGCTACGCACTTCTCTCGGCCCAGTTCGTCCACATGCAACAAGTGCTGGCCACGATACCGCGGCTGCAGTGTGACCGGCTCTTCCGGATACTGCACCGTCCATTTCTGTTTGGGTATGTACGACAAGGTCACGCCCATACCCTGAATGATGGCTTTGGTTGATTCGATTACGTCGCTAATGATTGACATTTTTGAAATCTCAAATCTCGATTTTAGATTCTGGTTTGACGGTTTTTAGTCTTTGGTCTTTGGTCTTTGAGCTTTTCACTTTTCTTTGAAGGCTTGGAGTTCAAAGTACAAAGATCAAAGATCAAAGATCAAAGACCGAAGACCTAAGACCAAGGTCCCAAAGTCCCAAGACCCATTTTAGGCTGCTGTTCCTTCTTTCAACGCGTTTACTACAGAACCGGTGGCCTGCCATCTTCCATCCCGCCAAACAAACTTATCGGTGAAACGAAAAGCGAGATTCTGGTTCTGACCGCGCTCGTCCTTGACCTCCAGCCTGATGATTCCATTGAGCGTAGCACGATCGCCTTTCAAACTTAGTTTCAGATCTTCGAAGTCCCACTTCTGTATCGCCGTGTCGCGTGTAGCTGTTCTTAAGTATTCCGCTTTCCCTTGAGTTTTTCCGTCTGGCGCTGTGCCTACATAATCATCAGCCAGGATGCGGTCCAGTTTCTTTTTGTCCGCATTGATATTGGCTACAGTCCACTCCTGTTCGAGATCCGTCAGCTCCCGAAGCACTTCCGCTTCATTCGTGGAGGGTGATGCAGTGTCTTCGGCGGCTGAATTGTCATTACCGTTTTCATTTTCATCCGCTGCATTTGAAGCCGGTTTGGAGTTGCCGTTCGGGTTCAAACCGGAGTCGGGACGCTGGGTGTTCCCATTGAGATTGCGAGAGTTTGTGTTTACGGCCCGCATCATGTTTGGGATCAAGATCGCGGCTGCGATTCCAAGCCCGGCAAAAACCACAAACACGAAAGCAAGAATGCCAACAATCCATGGCCACGTCTTTCGTTTGCTTTGAGCGGGGTAGTCCGGAGGAACGTATGACGGCGGCGGTTGGTAAGCAGAGACACGAGGAGGCTCTGACGCACTGGACGGCGCAGATATCCCAACGGCGCCTGTCTCACTGTCTCCCTTAGGCCTGACCAGTGTTGCTTCGTCCTCGGGTGTATCTACCGATAAGAGTGGTGTCCCGTCGTCGGTACAAAAACTCAGATTCTGATCGGTAAAGGTCTTATTGCAAGTGGGGCAGTGCTTCACGGTGAATTTCTCTTCCTAACTGCGGATCGATTAGTGGTAGAACTACCGTAGGATTCTATCGCGGTTAGGGCCCGATGTGCGACTTTGCGCGATTGCACTACCTTGCTCGCTCGCCTCGCACGCGGCGCTAGAGCAGCGGCTGCTAGCGGAAACCACTCATGAGGATTCCGATCCCATAAAGTAGGATTATCGCCGCGACAATCGCAAGGTAGAGCGAGCCGGTGACAATACCGCCAATGGCAAGGCCCTTGCCTCCGTATTTTGAGGGCTCATTCTTGACTTGCACCAGTGAGACGATGCCCAGAATGAGGGCAATTGGGGCCGTCAGTATGCCGAAAGAACAACACCAGCCGACTGTAACGCTGACTATTCCCAGGACTAGCGACGCGATGGCGAGACTCTGTTGCGGAGCCGCCGGGTAAGCCGGTGGAGGCGGCGGTGTCCAGCCAGACTGGAGCGGTTGGGGTTGACTGAATGGCGCGGGCGGCGGCCTATAAGTTCCCGGCATATCCAGGGTTGGCTGTTCGGTCGGGCTGACGCTTGGTGGCATGGGCGGCGGATGCCAAAGCGTTGGTGGCGGCTCAGTCGCCGAAGCCGCCACTTCGACTAGCGACGTGCCGTCCTGCGTGCAGAACGTCAGCCACTCATCGGTAAACTCCTGGTTGCAGGTTGGACAACGCTTCATCTGTTGTTTCCAGTTTTTTGTTTAGAAACAGGAATGCCCGGCCAATGATTATTTAGACTGCCTACCTTGTCGGGCATAGCAAGACCGCCGAAAAACAAACGTTACATCCAAACAGCGCCCTGGTGAAGGATCGCGAGTTTATCTTCACACGAGTTCGATCTGACTAAAGAAGTACGCGATTTCGATTGCCGCGTTTTCATCGGAGTCGGAACCATGAACTGCGTTCTCTCCTAATGAACCGCCATAATCCTTGCGCAGTGTGCCGGCGTCGGCCTTTGCCGGATCAGTTGCGCCCATTAAATCGCGCCACGCTTTTACTGCGCCTTCTTTTTCCAACACCATAACTACGCAAGGATCGCTCGACATGAATTCAGTTAAGCCGCCAAAGAACGGCCGCTCGCGATGCACGGCGTAGAAACCCTCTGCTTCTCGTAAACTCATGTGCAGGGTTTTCATTGCGCGCAACTTGAACCCAGCGTCGTTGATTCGCTGAATGATGTTGCCAGTGTGGCCCGCGCGCACCGCGTCGGGCTTGATGATTCCGAATGTAAGATTCCCCATCGGTTCTGCCATTAATCTCCTGTTTGAATATTGGCCGCGGATTCACGCGGATAAACGCGGATCGGAAAAAGCGTAAAAATGAAATTCTGACTGCCTTCTTTTTCTGTTCTGATCCGCGCGCACCCGCGTTAATCCGCGGCTGATTTTTACGCCGCCGAACGCGCAACCAGGGCTTCCCTCATTCCCGATCCAATGTCCGCCGGAGATCGGACGACATGAATCCCGGCATCTTCCAGTGCCTTCATTTTTTCCGCTGCAGTTCCCTTGCCTCCGGCGATGATCGCGCCGGCATGTCCCATCCGACGCCCTGGCGGGGCTGTTTGGCCGGCAATAAAAGCCACTATTGGTTTAGTTACGTTAGCTTTGGCGAAGGCCGCAGCTTCTTCTTCTGCCGTGCCGCCGATTTCGCCAATCATCACGATTCCATCCGTCTCATCATCGGCCTGAAATAGTTGCAGCGCGTCGACGTGCGTGGTGCCCACAATTGGATCGCCGCCAATGCCGATTGCAGTTGACTGGCCCATCCCAAGCGCTGTCAATTGTCCCACAGCTTCATAGGTCAAGGTCCCCGAGCGCGAGACAACGCCCACCCGTCCCTCACGATGAATGTGGCGCGGCATGATTCCTATCTTGCATTTACCCGGACTGATGATGCCGGGGCAGTTTGGTCCGATAAGCCGGGTCGATTTACCGCCGAGATACTCCTTCACTTTCACCATGTCCAGCGTTGGAATTCCTTCAGTAATACAAACAACAACCGGAATGCCTGCATCGGCAGCTTCCATGATTGCGTCCGCCGCAAACGCCGGCGGCACGTAAATCACCGAGGCATTCGCGCCTGCTTCTTTGACTGCGTCGGCGACGGTGTTGAAAACCGGAATGCCTTCGTGAGTTGTGCCGCCTTTTCCGGGCGTCACTCCGCCCACGACGTTCGTTCCATACTCAATCATTTGCTTAGTATGAAACGTGCCCTCTTTGCCTGTAATTCCCTGCACCACGAGGCGCGTGGACTTATCAACCAAAACGCTCAATGCATGGCTCCTTGTTTGAACTAAAAAAAATAAGGGCGCAGTATAACACGCGCCGAAGTTTGCCTCAGAATCACTACCAACTCATCACGTTAGTTCGAATTGTTGGCCGTGCTCTGGAACTTCCACTGGCCAGTTAAATCGTTCGCGAAGGTGTTGGGCCATCGCTGTTGCTGACCCTACTTCACCGTGAGTGACAAACACGCGACGCGGCGGCGCCGGCAGATCCTGTAGCCAACGAATCACTTCCTGCCAGTCGGCGTGTGCCGAGAACCCACCTATTCTCACAGACTGGCAGCGTACCGGAATCCATTGCCCGAGAACCTTCACTTCTTTTTCACCGTCCGCCACCCGACGCCCGAGCGTACCCGCCGCCTGGTAACCAACAAAAACAACCGTCGCATTCCTATCAGGCAGGACTCGCAAGGCATGGTGCAGCACACGGCCACCGCTCATCATTCCTGAAGCGCTGATAATCACGCGTGCCCCGCGTTGGTTGTTTAATCGCTTCGAATCTTCCCGCGTGTTGCTGGCCATCATCGAATGCGTGCGCATCGGGTTGGCATTGCCCGCGGACGCGGTCACGTACTCTTCATCGTGTTCTTCCCTGCGATTCCCATAGACTTTCGTGGCCGCTGAGGCCATTGGCGAATCAAGGATCACCGGCAAGACTGGTACGCGCTTCTCATCTTCAAGCTCGCGAATCAGATAGAGGAGTTCCTGCGCCCGGCCGATCGCAAAAGCAGGAATCAAAACCTCGCTGTCATGCAGAGCGGCATTTTTGATCACACGCTCAAGCGCAACTTTTGGCTCTTCCGGATCATGTATGCGATCGCCGTAGGTTGATTCGACCACCAGGTATTCGCAGGCGGGGGGCGGTACCGGATCGCGAATGATGGGCTGGTTATACTTACCCAGGTCTCCCGAAAACAAAACTCGTCGCGTTTGCTGATCGGCCTCAATATGAGCAAGCACCTGGCTAGATCCAAGAATATGTCCGGCAATGCGGAACTCCGCGCTGATGCCTTTCACAATCTTGATGAGCTGTCCGTCATTCGTTACTACCTGCAGAAGTTTCAATGCTGCTTCAGCGTCTTCTTCGGTGTAAAGCGGCAGCGCCGGAGAGTAATGCGTTAACTGGTGGCGATTGCGATAGTCGGCTTCTTCCTCCTGCAGGCGAGCTGAGTCGGGAAGGAGTATGCGCAAAAGTTCTGCAGTGCCGCGCGAACAATAGACCGGCCCGCGGAAACCCTGTTTGACGAACCGCGGAAGGTAACCCGTGTGATCGATGTGCGCGTGTGTGAGCAGCACCGCATCGACCGAGGCAGCCGGAAATGGAGCCTCCGCCCAATTCCGTTCGCGCAGCACGCGCGGGCCTTGAAAGAGACCGCAATCAACCAGTACCCGCTTGTAATCGGTTTCAATTAGATACTTTGAACCGGTGACCGTGCCCGCCGCTCCCCAGAATGTTATGGTGGCCAAGAACTTCCCCCGCTCAGTTAGTCACGCCAACCTGTTCGTAGTCCATTATGGTTGGCTGACCCCGCTGCCGACGATATCCGAAAAAGACTATGAAGGTGGGTACCAGCAAAAGCAGGTTCCGGATTGCGGTCGTCACTCCCAACTGGCTGGCAATGATGCCGCCGAAACAGCCACACTCTAATCCTTCTGCATTTCCCAGACCGTACCGATAGTAAAGAGCGTAAGCAGAGAAACCGATTAGCAACGCCGCGGCCAGCAGCGCCCCGGCGCGGACAGTGCGCGGCAGCAAGAGCAAAGCTGCGGTGATGATCTCGGCCGTGATAACCATGATCGTTACCGGCCACATCCAACGACCCGGATTGACACCGGTGGCGGTGAGTAGTTCGGCTACATTTGCGGTGAAGGCTTTAACTATCCAGAGCTTTGCGCCGGCAGTAAATAGAAACAAAGCCGCCAGACCGAAGCGACTGATCGCCGCAAGTAAATGGAGAAGTTTGTGCCGGTTCATACTGTATTCGACCAGTGGCGACTGCGGCGCAGCCACCACATAGTATGGTAAGTCTGCGTGGAGGCTGTATTACTCAATCTAGGTCTGCGGCTTAGCCGCCGCACAGTGCGGTAAGGCTCTAAAACTCACTGGAGGCTATGCCTCCCAATGAGGCGCAGCCTCAAAATGATAAAGATCAGCGTCGGAAAGGCGGAGCCTTTCCGCACTGTGCTGCGGCTGAGCCGCGAAGGAACAAGGTGGATCTACTCTCTGATCCCCTCTCTTACTTTGCAAGCGCCACAACTTTCTCCGCAGCATCCTTCATTCCATTAGCGACAGTGAAGTTCAAGCCTGACTCACGAATCACGCGCTGGCCCTCTTCCACGTTCGTTCCTTCAAGCCGCACAACGACCGGCACTTTAATATTCAGTTTCTTCGCGGCCTCCACGACGCCGTGCGCAACCATATCGCAACGAACGATGCCTCCGAAGATGTTTATCAAGACCGCCTTGACGTTTTTGTCCCCCAGCAATATTCGGAATGCTGCTTCCACTCGCTCCTGCGAAGCGCCGCCTCCCACGTCGAGGAAGTTTGCCGGCTCGCCGCCCGCAAGCTTGATAATGTCCATGGTCGCCATTGCGAGCCCGGCGCCGTTGACCATGCAGGCGATGTTGCCATCGAGTTTGATGTAA
>DASXQM010000161.1:0-15044 GCA_036507195.1 Pyrinomonadaceae bacterium
CCTCCTGGATTATGTTCAGGTTCTGCAGTATCGCACGTCGGGAGCTAAGTGCTCTGCCAGCGCGCTGCCGTGGGTAGTTCGTCACGGTCGACATCTTTAATCGTGAGTTTTCTGGTTGGGGGAACTTTCCCTTCCGTCCATAGGTAATCGCTCAAGAGGCGTTGGGCCTGACTCGTCCAGAAGGAGTTTTCAGCTGGAAGTTGCCTTCTCGTCATGCGCTCTACGTATCCGACGGCTTCTTCATCGATTTGCACCAGCACCTCATGCTCGCCTCCAGTTGGGCTTTTGACCGTAAAGCGGCGCTCATGCGGTTCTTGTCGAGCACCTTCCGCCTCTAAGATAGTGAAACCGTTCATGGTGATGATTTGAATAAGCGGCTCCACTGAACCTTCCAGTGAAACTGGAGCAGTGATTCCGGATACGGGCAACTGTTTGGCAAGGGCTGCAGCTACGGCGTTGCGCAAGATTTCAGGGGTCATGGGTTTGCGGACGAAGTCGGTGGCCCCCAGTTTCATCGCATCAACCGCGAGTTCAATCGAAGCATAAGCAGTCGACATGATGACGCAGGCGTTGAGCTGCCGTTTCTTAATTTGCCGGAGCGTTTCGAGCCCATCCATCCCCGGCATCCGTTGGTCCAGCAACACTGCGTCCCAAGCCGAGCCATCAGCGAACGCTTCTAAGCCTCGCTCACCGTCGCTCGCCTCGCCAACGTCGTAGCCCGCCGCCTCTAGGGTTAGGCGTGTCACGCGACGGATGTTCTCTTCATCATCAATTATCAAAATGCGTCTGCTCATTACTGACGTCCTTTCCTGCTCTCCTCCTAGGTTGATTCAGACCCCTCAGCCAGCGGCAGCGTGAATGTGAAGGTCGTCCCACGCCCTACTTGAGATTGGACGCCGATTTGCCCGCCGTGCGCCTCCACAATTGATTTTGAGATCGTGAGCCCAAGCCCGGCTCCGCCGGTCGACGCATCAGGCACCTGTACAAACTTATCGAAGATGTGCGGCAGGTATTCGGTTGGTATTCCGCTTCCGGTATCGCAGATAGACACTGCGACGTGATTATCGCGCTCACCGGCGCTGATTTTGATTTCGCCATCCTTCGTATGTCGCAGAGCATTGATCACCAGGTTGCTGATTACACGCTCTATTTGCAGCCGATCAACCATTACCCGTGGAAGATCAACAGGGGCATCGACACTCAGCTTGAGTCCTTTTGTTTCGACCTGCGGGCGCAAGTCTTTGACAGCCGTGGTGAGTAAATCTCTCGCGCTAACAGCAGCGAGCTGCGGCTGATTTTCACCAGCCTCGATCTTGGAAAGATCCAGCAAGTCTCGCATCAGCTTATCAAGCCGCTCGCAGTCCTGACGGCAAGCTTGAAGCACTTCGACTTGGTTATCAGTTAACTCTCCAAGCGCACCTTCTAACAGGAGATGAACGCCCATCTGTACACTGGTTAGCGGGGTGCGAAGTTCGTGCGAGGCAGTGGCGATGAATTCTGATTTGAGTCGATCAATCTCGCGCAGGTGAGTGATGTCTTCGAGAATGGTGACAGCGCCGAGCAGGTGATTGGCGTTGTCACGCATCGGAGTTGTGCGCAAGCGAAATGCTCTTTCCGAACCGTCAACGGCAAGCGGTAAGATTGAAGACATCCCCTCGCCAGCCACGGGACGCTGTGACTGCAGAGCCTCCGCAACAGCGCTGGCAATACGCGCGTCGCGCGCCACCTCACCGACATGCCTGCCGGTATTTTCTGTCTCGGATCCGAATATCTCCTGCGCAGCAGGATTCAACTTGGTCACACACCCTTCGCCATCTGTGACAATCACCGGGTCATAGAGCGAATCAATGGCGGCCTCGGTTGTTTGTTGAGCGACCAGAAGTTTTCCCATATCCGAGCTGCGTAGTTGTCGAATGCGTTCGGCCATTCGGTTGTACTCTACCGCCAGCACACCGACCTCATCGCGCGAACTCACCATTACTCTTGCATCCAAATCGCCTCCAGCCATTTTTGCTGTGGTCGCAGTGAGCAGATGCAACGGCTCAACTATTCGATTCGCCAGAAAAAAAGCCAGTAGTAAGCCCGCAGCGACCAAGACACCTGCAAATAACAGAGTGCGGTAGAACCAAAGTTGAGCCACGCCGGCGGCTGCCTCCGACTTGGCAAGCATGGCGCGTTGATTGAGTTGCAGCAGGTGTTCACACTCAGCGCGTAATTTATTGAACTGCGGTTCGAGACGCGTGAAGTATTCGTCGCGCTCGGAGACTTCTTGACTCCTTACATCGGAGCCCTCCCCAACACCTGCGGGCCCGTTCAATCTAGCGAGGAAGGCATCGAACATTTGGTAGTAAGCGTCTCGATCACGCCGAATTGTCTCCAAAGCCTCGGGCTCACCAATTTCGGTGATGTTGTTTGCCGCCTTTTGAAAGTTGGTGTCAAAGCGCGCTCGATGCTCTCGCATCTGGGCCATAGCTCTGTCACGAGCGCCCAGAAGCGCGAACAGTGCTGCGGAGTCTTGCCGCTCAAGGCTCTCCTTCATCTCCTGCGCCGCGACTACCGAATCGTAGTTATTCGAGATGATGCGGCGAGATACACCACCCATTTCGCGTATCCGCCAAGCGCTCCACCCGCCGAGTACCACGAGGGCAGCTACGAAGACCAAGTAACCGAATAAAAGTTTGCTTCTTAAGCTCATGGGTTTGAAAGGATGAAGGCGGAAGGATGAAGGATGAAAGCCAAGAGCAGAACCGCGACGGCCGCTCTTTCATCCTTCATCCCTCATCCTTCATCCTTCGGTTCATCCTTTCCCCTTCATCCTTGGTTTCCAACGGCACCACCTGCACGGTTGCATCCCGCACTTCATCGAGAAAACGGTTGATGATTGAACCGTGCCACAAAATGTCCAACCGGGACCGCGAGGTCTGCCCGAAAACAACATGCGTGATACCTTCCCGTCTCGCGAAATCGATCAACGCATCGGCTACTCGCCGGGATTTCAACTTCACGACCTTTGCGCCCAATTCCTCAGCAAACCGAATATTTTCCTGGAGCGCCGCATAATCGGGAGGCTTAATCCGGCCGAGTTCTTCGTTAGGCGTTTCGACGTAAACGGCATACCAGTCGCTAGCCAAGCGTCCAGCCATACGGGATCCAATACGTAACAGCTTTTTCGCGCTGCCTCTTGACGCCATGGCAACCATCACTTTCTCAGGGATGACTGCCTGATCCAGTCCTTCGCGCTCGCGGTAGTCGTGTGATTTGGTGGCCTGATCAGTTGCCACCTGCCGGAGGGCAAGTTCTCGTAGGGTGGAGAGATTTCCCTTCCGGAAGAAGTTATTAAGAGCTTGCTCGATCTTTACTACGTCGTAAATCTTGCCCTGTCGCAGACGCGTGCGTAGTGTGTCCACAGAGACATCGACGTTGACCACCTCATCGGCGCGCCGCAGGAAGTAATCGGGAACCGTCTCGCGCACGCGCACTCCCGTGGTGCGAGTCACTACGTCATTCAGTGATTCGAGGTGTTGAATGTTTACTGCGGTGATTACAGAAATGCCGGCGTTAAGTAATTCCAACACGTCCTGGTAACGCTTGCGGTTCCCGGAACCAGGGACATTTGTGTGAGCAAGCTCGTCAACGATCGCAATCGCGGGGCGTCGAGCGATAATTGCGTTGACATCCATCTCTTCCAGGGTGACCCCGCGATACTCAATGCGGCGCAGCGGCACGCATTCAAGATTGCCGATCATGGCCTTGGTGTCTTCGCGGCCATGGGCCTCAACGACCGCAACGACGATGTCTGCGCCTTGCTTCTTGAGCAAGTGCGCATCCTCCAACATCTGGTAGGTTTTACCGACACCAGGGGCTGCGCCGATGTAAACGCGCAGCTTGGCCTGCTCGCCCTGATTGAGCTTGGCGAGAAGAGATTCGGACGATGGGCGGTTACCGTTTTCGTTCATCAGAAGTCTGGAGTCATGAGTCTGGAGTTGTGAGTCAAAAAGCAGTGCTGCTCTCTTTGACTCGTAACTCCAGACTCTATACTCACAACTGTTTTTTCTTAGGCATTGTTCTGTCCAAATCAAGATTAAGCTCCAACACGTTTACAGTTGTTTCGCCCAAAAAACCGAATTTTCTGCCTTCGGTGTGTGCGCTCACGATCCGCCGCAGTTCGTCTTCACTGATGCCACGCTCACGAGCAACGCGTGGCACTTGAAACTCAGCCGCCGCCGGAGTGATGTGCGGATCGAGGCCTGAACCCGAGGTTGTCACGAGATCAATAGGCACTGGCCTGCCGGGATTCTCAGCCTGTAACTTCTCAACGTCGCCTTTGACGCGATCGATCAACTTCTGATTAGTAGGTCCAAGATTCGAGCCTGACGAAGCGCCCGCATCGTAGCCACTGGCGCCAGCGGCTGATGGTCGTGACCGAAAATATCCAGGCGAAGAAAATGGCTGCCCAATCAAACGTGAGCCAATCACAGTACCGTCCGATCGCCTGATTAGCTGCCCGTTTGCGTTTTCGGGAAAAATTACCTGGGCGAGTCCGGTCACAACGAGTGGATAGATCAGTCCGAACAGGATTGTTGTCACGATTGTCATCAAAACCGCTGTAATAAGGTTTTTCATTTATTCACCTCTACGGTCACGCCAAGCCTATCGCATGAATAATCATGTCAATGATCTTGATGCCAATGAAGGGGACGATGATTCCGCCCAGGCCGTAGATCAACAGATTGCGGCGCAACAGCGAAGCTGCGCTCATTGGACGATACTTCACGCCTCTTAGCGCAAGCGGAATGAGGGCGATGATGATCAGAGCGTTGAAGATTACCGCTGAAAGAATGGCCGACTGCGGCGTTCGCAGACCCATGATGTTCAGCGCATTAAGAACTGGAAACGCCCCGGCAAACATCGCCGGAATAATCGCAAAGTATTTCGCCACGTCATTAGCAATTGAAAACGTGGTCAAAGCGCCACGCGTCATCAGTAGTTGTTTACCGATCTCGACGATCTCGATGAGTTTGGTTGGATTGGAATCGAGATCTACCATGTTCCCGGCTTCTTTCGCTGCCTGAGTGCCGGTGTTCATCGCCACGCCGACATCAGCCTGGGCCAGAGCAGGCGCATCGTTCGTACCGTCGCCCGTCATGGCAACCAGTTTGCCCCCCGCCTGTTCTTTCTTGATAAGCGCCATCTTGTCTTCCGGAGTGGCTTGAGCAAGAAAGTCGTCAACACCGGCTTCACGAGCGATGGTTGCGGCAGTGAGTGGATTGTCGCCCGTGATCATGACTGTCTTGATACCCATCTGCCGCATCTGACTAAAGCGTTCGACCATGCCTCCTTTGATGATGTCCTTAAGTTGGATCACGCCCAGGGCTACTCTGTCTTCCGAGACCACTAAAGGCGTGCCGCCCTCTCTCGAGATCTTGTCCACGATTCCGCGCAACTCGTCAGGAGCTGGTTTCCCAAATGAACTGAGATACTTCTCAATGGCGTCGGCGGCTCCTTTGCGAACCTCTCGGCCATCGAAATCCACTCCCGACATACGGGTTTGTGCCGTAAAAGGGATGAAGTGAGCTTCGTGCGGCGCAAGCTCCCGTCCACGCAGGCCATACTTTTCTTTCGCCAGCACCACGATCGACCGCCCTTCCGGCGTTTCATCGGCGAGCGACGATAATTGAGCCGCTTCGGCCAGCGCCGCTTCGTTGACCCCGCGCAGCGCAAAAAAAGCTGTCGCCTGGCGATTGCCCAACGTAATCGTGCCGGTCTTGTCCAGAAGCAGCGTATTCACATCCCCGGCGGCTTCCACCGCACGGCCGGACATCGCGAGCACGTTGTGCTGGATCAAGCGGTCCATGCCAGCGATGCCAATCGCTGACAGCAAGCCGCCAATGGTTGTCGGGATCAAACAAACTAGAAGCGACACGAGGACAAAGATCGTTTGGGACGCGTTTGAATAAATGGCGAACGGCTGGAGAGTCACTACGGCGAGTAGAAAAATGATCGTCAATCCAGCAAGCAGGATATTCAACGCGATCTCATTTGGTGTCTTCTGCCTCTCAGCGCCTTCGACGAGAGCAATCATGCGATCAATAAAAGTTTCGCCGGGATTGGAAGTGATGCGAACTTTGATCTGGTCTGAAAGAACACGCGTGCCGCCCGTCACCGCAGAACGATCGCCACCAGCTTCGCGAATTACCGGTGCGCTCTCGCCGGTGATAGCTGATTCGTCTACCGATGCAACACCCGCGATGATTTCGCCATCGCCGGGAATAAACTCCCCGGCAGACACGATCACGACGTCGTCTTTACGTAACTGTGGCGCGGCCACGTCTTCTGTCCGGCCCCCCGAGACAACCCGGTGCGCAATAGTTTCAGTCTTCGCTTTGCGCAGATTGTCTGCCTGCGCTTTGCCGCGCCCCTCAGCCATGGCCTCGGCGAAGTTTGCAAACAGCACCGTAAACCAAAGCCAGAGCGTGATCTGCAACTCAAACCCCGTATTCGTTACATCAGGGATTGGCGCGACGATTCCCCGAATCAATTGCAGTGTTGTCAAGACGCTGCCCACCTCCACCACAAACATGACGGGATTGCCCATCATCTTGCGCGGATGTAGTTTCTTGAACGAATCGACAATTGCGCGTTTGACGATCTGCGCGTTCCAGATTGCTTCTTTCTTCGTTTTATCCATATTAGCCCGTGAAATAACCCCGTTTAGATAGTGGACTGGTCCGCCTACGCGACCAGGGGGCGCAAGTGCCCTGGCTAAACTGGTAGTTGTAGACATCCCTTCTTCAAAACATTTTTCCTGCCTGCATCAACAGATGCTCAACAATTGGTCCCAGGCTCAGCGCCGGAAAGAATGTCAACGCACCAACGATTAGAATTACACTCACCAATAAAGTCGTGAACAGCGGCGTCGTGACCGGAAAAGTTCCTAAGCTGGGCGGCACTATTTTCTTGCGTGCTAGATTACCGGCCACTGCCAGCATCGGAATAATCATCATGAAGCGCCCTACCAGCATCGTGATGCCGATGGTCGTGTTGTACCAGAGCGTGTTGGCCGAAATGCCGGCGAAGGCCGATCCGTTATTGCCGGCGCCTTCCGTAAAAGCATAGAGAATCTCAGACAAGCCGTGCGGTCCCGGATTGGCGATTTGCGATGTACCGAAGCCTGGAGAAACAACGGAGATTGCCGTAAAGACCAGAATAACTAGAGGAAAAACCAACACCACGAGCATTGCCATCTTCACGTCGTATGATTCGATTTTCTTGCCGAGATATTCAGGCGTGCGCCCGACCATCAATCCGGCAATGAAAACCGCAAGCACCACATAAATCAAAATGCCATACATGCCGGCGCCAACGCCGCCAAAGACGACTTCAGTGAGCATGATGTTTGACAAAGGAACCATGCCTCCGAGTGGTGTATACGAGTCATGCATCGAGTTGACTGCTCCACACGAAGCATCGGTTGTGATAGTGGCCCAGAGCGTAGAGTTCGCAAGACCAAAGCGCACCTCTTTGCCCTCCATATTCCCGCCGGATTGGGCGACGCTGGTCGTCTGATTAACTCCAGGCAGCAAGGGATTGCCTTTCGCTTCGGCCCAATAAGCGACCAGGATGCCGGCAAAGAAGAGTACGGCCATGGCGGCAAACACGGCCCAGCCGTGCTTTTGCGATCCCGTCATGCGGCCAAGGGTATAAGTGAGTCCGGCGGAAACTGCGAAGATGGCGAGCATCTCAATCAGATTTGTAAAAGGGGTGGGGTTCTCGAATGGGTGTGCGCTGTTGGTGTTGAAGAAGCCACCTCCGTTGGTACCCCACTCTTTAATGAACTCCTGCGAAGCGACCGGCCCCTGTGCGATTGTTTGCTCCGTCACAGCCTGCTGCTCTTTTACCGGGTTACCCCGGGCATCAGTAATGACGTTGCCGTTTGCATCTTTCTTATAGACCTCAATCGTAATGCTCTTATCAACCAACTGGGCTTTATCATATGGCCGTAAATTTTGAGGAATTCCACCCGCGACGAGCACCAGGGCGCCCACGATGCAGAATGGCAGACAAACCCAGAGAGCGGCGCGTGTCATGTCCACCCAAAAATTACCGATGGTCTCCATTTCTCGCCGCGCAATTCCGCGAATGAAAGCGATCGCGAGCGCAATTCCTACCGCCGCCGAAACGAAGTTGTGATAAGCCAACCCGGCCATCTGTGTCAGATAGCTCATCGTTACTTCGGGAACGTAGCTCTGCCAGTTGGTATTAGTCGCAAACGATGCCGCCGTATTGAACGCCGAACCGCCAAAGGCGCCGGTGGCGCTTGCGGTGGAGTCAACCCCTGGCAGATGTTGTGGATTGAAAGGCAGGTGACCCTGCAAACGTTGAATCAGATAAAGAACCAACATCGAAACCGCGCTGAACAGGAGCATCGTTAAAGCGTACTCGGTCCAACACATCTCGTGTTTCTCATTTACGCCAGTGAGCCTGTAGATCAAACGTTCGATTGGTCGCAGCACTGGATCGAGGAACGTCTTCTCACGATTGAAGACGTGCGCCATGAAGACGCCCAGCGGTTTCGTTACAGCGAAGATAATCGCGAAGAAGAAGAGTATTTGTAGCCAGCCATTTGCAGTCATTTCAGAACTTCTCCGGACGCAATACCGCGTAAGCCAGGTAAAAGAGCAGCAGTGCCGAGACTACTAGGCTCACCACAGTTTCAAAATTCATCACACGCTCCTATCGCAACTTTTCACACCCGCGCACATACGCAACCGCTATCGCAAAGAAAAGAATTGTTATTGCGAGAAAAATCAAATCCAACATTGGCGTTCCTCATCAATTAAAGTTGTATCCAAGCTCGAGCAGAAAGAAATGATTGCCCTTCGAGGGATTCTGATTGCCAATCGAATAGCCGACATAACCGGTAACTTTTGGTCCGACTTTGAAGACCAGTCCGGGAGTGAAGTAACCCGCTGCGTGCTTGCCAGTAAACCAATCGGCAGCTAAGGTGACTTTCTTGCTCACTGGCTGTTCAAAACCGAATTGCCCGCCCGCACGGTTCGCAGTCGCGACGACATTTCGGGTGAAGTCGTAACCCCCGGTGGTCAATCGAGTACCACTCTTAAAAGTCTTGCTGATTTCCGCGTATACATAGTTGCCGGCCTGATATGCCCGATTACGAATGGGGAAGAACAGGTGATCGCCAACTGCGATAGCGACGCCATTGTCCTCACCTTGATAGGGTTTCCACTTAATTGCCGGCACCAGAGTGGTCGTATCTGCGCCCGGTTGTATATTGCCGGTGATATTCAACCCAATCTCGATGCTGCTTCCCGCGCCAACAACAACGCGCGGCACAAATGATGAGAACCTGTTGACTGCAGCAGAATCGGTTGGTTTAAAACTGACGTCGAATTCAGCGTAGACCTTGCCGCGATCAAGGACGTCAGTGCTGGGTATGTTGAAGATTGTCTGTTGCGCGTGAGCCACAGAAAAAAATACGCAGAGTAGCGAACAGCTTGCTACGAAGATCGCTCTCTTCCAGAATCCTTGTTCACGAAAACTCCCGATTTCTTCGTCGTCTCTTACACCGGCTTGTTCTACTGCTTTCTTAATCTCTGACCAGGTCATTGTCTTTCGTTCCTTGTTTGAATCTCCCGTCGTCCGAATATTTTTTCAACGACTTCTCGCGTTCGCTCCAATCGAGGCAGTAGCCTGAGAAGATAACCAGCGGAATCGTTGCTATCAGGAGGGCAGTGCCTGTGCCGCGGATCAATGGGTGGAGTTGGGCGCCCAAGAACCAAGTCAGAGCGGTAAGAACGCTCCCGATTAACGCTGCGAGAATCCCACCTGCAAAGCAACAAAGAGCGCCAGCCTCCCATGACCAGAGACGGGCTTTGGTTCTTTGTTTGTTCATACAAAGAACTTACGCCCGCTCTCATAAGGATGGACTAAGGGGTTTATAAAAAGTTCGTAAACACGGATTCGGCGCTTCGGGGCTGTGCCCTACCGTTTGGTCTGACTCAAGTTATATGGACGCTCCGCTTCCGATTCATGAGGCGCAGCCTCGAAAAGAATAGGGGAACAAGCCGCGGAAAGGCGGAGCCTTTCCGCACTGTGCGGCGGCAGAGCCGCTCTGGTTGTTTGAGTGGTAGTCGGAAGGCAGAACCTTTCACCACGGAACGGCAGCGGAGCTGGGTGGGGTTTCTCCGGAGTAGATCGCTAAGCGCCGGGATCGAACCGATAACCAATCCATGGTTCGGTGAGAATGTATTTTGGGTTGGCAGGATCCGTCTCGAGCTTTTTGCGCAACTGGCCGATGAACACTCTGAGGTATTCAGTTTGTTCTGTGTAATTGCCGCCCCAGACAGCGCCCAGCAGCTTGTGATGCGTAAGCACGGCGCCCGGGTGTTGAACCATAAAGAGCAGCAGTTCGAATTCTTTGGGTGTTAGATGGATCTCGCGGCCTTTGACTGCGGTTTTGTGTGCTTCGGGATCAACCTTGAAATCCCCGACCTCAATAAGGGCCGACTCGTTAGTTGCTCGGGCTGACGTTCGTCTTAGCGCAGCCCGTATCCGCGCGAGCAGCTCATCCATGCCGAACGGCTTGGTTACATAGTCGTCAGCTCCTGCATCCAATGCCTCCACTTTGATCGCCTCCTCGCTTTTCACGGAAAGGACGATGATCGGAACCTCCGAAACCAGCCTGACTCGGCGACAAAGCTCCAACCCTCCCATGTTTGGCATCGAAAGATCGGTGATCAGTAGCGCCGGGTGCCAGTCATTGAAAAGATCCAGAGCAGCTTCGCCATCAGCGGCTACGCGCACGTCGAAACCATGCGTCGAGAGACCTGTGCGCATCACGCGACCAATCTGCGGTTCGTCGTCAACGATTAAGATCCGCTGTTTGTCTGCCATCTGGGTAATCGCGGTTTCTTGACCGCTGTTCAATTGGCGAGGTTCTCTCCCCACTTCGCCTGGTCGCCGTCACCTTCCACGTCTCCTGTGGGAAGTAAGACTACAACTCGTGTTCCCGTGGAATCGTCCGCGTTCTCAATCCAGATCCGGCCACCATGGGCTTCGACAATTCCTTTCGCGATTGCCAGTCCCATTCCTGTTCCTGGTTTGGGCCCCGACAAATCGCCGTCGCGCATAGCGCGAAAGAATTTATCAAATACTCGCTCACGTAATTCCGCGGGTATCCCAGGTCCTTGATCTTCAATCGCCAACCGGATCATATCCTGTTGCGCCGATTGGGCGGCCAGCCGAATGATACCCCCTGAGGGTGAGTACTTCGCCGCGTTTTCAAGCAGCACATAAATGACCTCAGCCATGGCACGTTCATCGACCCTTACACTCGGTAGCTCGTCATACAGGCGCAATTCAATATGATGGTTTTTTGTCAGGGGACTTGCTCGTTTCAGCGCCGCGGTAACGATCTCCTCAACTGACCCCCATTCGCGACGTAATTGCATTTCACCCGCTTCGATTCGCGCCAGTGCCATCAGATCTTCGATAAACCTGTCGAGCCGGTCCGCCTCCTCGTCGATGACTTCCAGCATCTCCTGCCGTCCATCTTCACCTAGCCGGGCCGCATCTTCGGATTTCTTAATCAAACGTTGGTCATCAAGGAGGGTAGTCACTGAAGCTTTGATTGAGGTTAGCGGGGTGCGCAAGTCGTGCGTCACCGCATCAAGCAGGGCAGACTTTAACCCTTCACTTTGTTTAAGCGCTTTCGCCTGGCTCGATCTCTCGAAGGTATCTTGCAGTTCGTGGTAAAGCCGCTCGATCTCTTGTCGCGCAGCAGTGGCTTCGTCGGCTCGCAGCTTTGCCCGCGACGAGAGTTGCCCGGCGGTCATAGCAGTGACCAGGAAAGCAAGTAGTGCAATCCAATTTTCTGGGTGGGCAATGTTAAACGTGCCGACGGGTGGAAGAAAAAAGAAGTTGAAGCACGCCGCGCCCAGCAGCGAAGCTAAAACCGCAGGTTTTGGTCCCCAGGCAGTGGCGACAAAGAGAATAATAAGTAAGAACGTCAGTGCTACTGTGGTCGGATTAATTTGACTTCCTAAGGCCCTGAGCGCTGCCGTAGCGGCAGCAATTATGACTACTGCTGCGATGTATCCCAGGAGCTGTTTACGGGCGAGCGCTTTCCACACAACTTGATTGTAAGCCTATTAGTTACCTACCGCCTTAACCGCCCACGTGCACAATCGGCCGGCGTTCGGGATCCTTCTCAGCCTGCCGCAGCACCTCATGCGTTACCGGGGCCGTGTCCCCTTCGCCAAAAGCTATGTACTTCAGCAAATATGACAAGGGATTGCCTTCGCTCCAACCAAAATAGACATGGGGCAACTTTCCGGTTTCGTTGCGCAGGAAAAGTAAGAAGGCCGCAATTGCATTGGGCACTGCCGGCGACACGGCTCGCAATATCTTATAGCCGTCAACTTTTTCCCCATGGACTTGCAAGACGCCTGAGAATTCTGAGGCATCGCCGGGTGTCACTTCAAAGAAGAGTATTGGTTCACCAGGTGGAATATGGTTGTCCGTCCGCTTTTCTCTTTCTTTGAGTTCGTATTCAGGGGCATCACCTGTATCACGGCGATTAGCAATTATCCGTACGGTGCCTCGTGCCGCCTGGCGAAGGAACTCGCGCGCCTGATCATCGAGTTCAATGCGTTCCACTCTTAATTCGGTCGAACGCCAAACGCGGGAGAATAGCGAAGCTGCAACAATGGCCAGAATGAAGAACGAGGCGATCTTGATACCTTCAGGACGCTCGTGAATGTTTTGAATAGTCGTATAGGCAAAAACGATCGCGATAAGAAGAAAAGGGATCCAGTTTTGAGCCCGCTTGCGCATTGCCAGCGTTACGGCAATCGCCGCCGAAGTCATCAACACCAGCACGCCGGTGGCATATGCGCCACCCTGGGCGTCAACGTCGGCGTTGAAAATCAAGGTCACCGCGATGGCGATCAGAGTGAAAACGAGCGCGAGCGGTCGCGTAGCTTTAGCCCATTGGGGTGCCATGCCGTAACGCGGCAGATAGCGTGGGACGATATTGAGCAGACCGGCCATCGCCGACGCGCCGGCAAACCAAAGAATCGCGATCGTGCTCAGGTCGTAGAACGTGCCGAATATGTTGCCGAAGAACTGGTGGGCCAGGTATGCCAGAGCGCGCCCGTTTGCTTCACCGCCCTCTTGAAATTTTTCTGCCGGGATCATCATCGTCGTCACGAGGCTGCTGGTAATAAGAAATACACTCATGATCAACGCGGCAGTGCGTAACAGCTTGCGCGTGTTTCTAATGCGCCCCGCAAGCAATCTGTGCGTACGTGGTTCAGGCGCACGACCGGTGCGCGTGTTATGGATATCTTCCCAGTCCGCATCGGTTAAGTCTTCGTCTCCCTTTACCAGTGGCATCACGGCCACGCCCGTTTCAAAACCCGAAAGCCCCAGTGCTAGTTTTGGAAAAAGAATCAGCGAGACTGCTACGATGAGCCAGGGGCTGCCGTGCACCCTCGGGTGGTGAAGCAAAGCCTGCTTCCATTCCGGGAAATAGTGAGGATGTGAGAGGAGTTGATACAAGCCAAAGCCAACAACAATCAAATTGAGCAGCAGATATACGCCAACAAGAATCACGGCGATTCCAATGGCTTCCTTAAAGCCCCGAAGAAAGATGCCGCCCAAAAAGGCCACGAGTACCAGCGTGATCCCGACCTGATGTTTCAGCAGCTGTGGGGTAAACGGGTTCTCGATGATGTGAGCGGTAGCGTCTGCGGCCGAGAGCGTAATGGTGATAATAAAATCAGTGGCTACGAAGCCCAGCAGGACGAGGACAAAGAGCTTACCTTTCCAACGCGACAGCAGATGCTCCAGCATTGAGATGGAACCTTCTCCATGCGGACTTTCCTGAGCGACTCGACTGTAAATGGGCAACGCGCCGAGGAGGGTGAGGAGAACCAGGATGAGGGTTGCGACTGGTGAGAGGGCGCCTGCTGCCAGAAATGCAATACCGGGTTGGTAACCGAGTGTCGAAAAGTAATCGACCCCGGTCAAACACATGACCTTCCACCACGGATGTTGTTTGTGAGAGCCGGGCTGATCGTCGGAATCCGCCGACTGTCTGCCGCCCCTATATAACCAGAGCTTTAAATTTCGCCTTGTTCGATCGAAAAGAGGCATCCTGATGGCCAAGCACACTAGCCGAATACCAGCGTCCTAACCCTCTCTATGTCTGGTCTTTTTGCTCGCGGAATTCTACGCTGATTCGATCCTACGTCAAGCAGATTCGCAGTCTCAGCAATTCACTTCCTTGCCCAAATAAGCGGGCGGGGGCCTCCCACAGCCCCCGCCCTAAGGCCACGTGTCCTCACCCCACGCGACCGCTTCGTTCACCGGGGAGGTGAACGCAGCCGGATTATGCAACAGTCCGATTAAACTTTCAACCGCCTTTCGCTATCAAAAACCCGAACAGAAATTCAGGCAGAAAGACTTACGTAATTATTTGTACAGGCACCGGAGCAGATGAATTGCAACGTTGAACCGGGTCAGGATGGATTGTTTCCGATCGTCGAAGTTATGCCGCTGCCAATGGCGGCGGAATCACCGCTGCGACGAGAATCATTTATAAGGATTTCAGCGTGTGCGAGATCCGACATTGCGACTATTACCAAAAGCGCGGTTACGCCAATAGTGGCCAGAATATAAAGGACTGCCGTCATTTCCTTGTAGATAAGGATGATTGTGCCAATGCCGAGCACGGCGGTCCAGAGAATCGTCAACATTTTCCTTCGCCGGCGGTCAGCGGCAACATTTCTTGATCGTTTCATTCGCTTTGGACTCCGTTAATTCCGATTCGTTTGCAGAATTGAACTGATGCAAACGGCTAATCGAATTCGTGCAGCTTGAGTTTAATAGATGACCTTGTTCGCTAACGAAGTGCCACCTGTACTAAACACATTCCCCAGGCCTCCCCCCACCGCGCCAAGCATTGTTTGTCCGATTCGCCCTGGCGAAAACATTCCCGCTTCAGGTACTTCAATTACGTC
>DASXQM010000162.1:0-5533 GCA_036507195.1 Pyrinomonadaceae bacterium
GGTTACGATGGCTTAAGCCGTATGACTGCTCTAACGCATATGGCCGCGCCAACGACATTGATCGATAATCAGTACAGTTACAACGACGCCAACAACATCACCAGTTGGACGAACGCGTCGGGCAATCACACCTACGGTTACGATCTAGTTGACCGCTTGGCCTCTGCGACAAATAGCGCTCAGCCGAATGAGAACTATGCTTACGACGGTGTCGGCAACCGCACGGCTTCTCATCTCAGCGCAAGCTACAGCTATCAGCCCTTCAATAAGCTGGCGAGCACGGCGGCAGCAACCTACACCTACGATAACAACGGCAATGTAATTTCGAGGACTGATGGTTCAGGCACGACGACTTTTGGTTACAATGAAGAAAACCGCTTGACACAGGTCACACTGCCAACCGACCTGACGGTTAATTACAAGTACGATGCCTTCGGCCGTCGCATTCAACGCACTGCGACCACCGGCGCAAACGAGCGTTATGTTTATGATAGCGCCGATGTGCTGCTTGATCTTAACGCCGACGGGTCGGTGGCGACGACTTACTTGAGCGGATCTGGTATTGACAATCACTTGCGGCAATCCAGCGCAACCACGGGCGTCTCTTACTACCTGAGCGATCACCTTGGCTCAACCGCCGGAATGACCGATGCGAGCGGCAATCTAGTTGAGACGGATAGCTACGACTCGTTCGGTAATAGCGCCGGGAGCGGTCTAACGAGATATGGCTACACGGGCCGCGAGCGCGATCCTGACACAGGAATGATGTACTACCGCGCCCGCTGGTACGACCCGCAAGTGGGGAGATTTCTTTCAGAGGATCCGATTGGGTTTGACGGAGGAATGAACTGGTACTCCTATGTCGAGAACGATCCCATTGACTATAGTGATCCATCTGGGCTCCAGAAGGTTCATGGAAACCTATCACGATTCTGTAACGACTGCAACACTATTGAAAGCGATATGGCGCGAGTAGCCGCATCAATAGCAACGCGGAGTGCTGAACTCTCAAATCGGAAGCGCATCGGACTACCGATCAACTCAGGCCATACTGGTCGGCTCGCTGCTGAACGACGGAAGCTGGAACAATGTAAAAAGAAACACGAAGAATGTAAGAAAAAGGATTGCCCAAACACGCCGGTCCCGGTTCCAGTTCCCAACCCCTCGAAGGCCAGAAGGCCTAATGGTCCTACATTGGAAGAGCTTCGACTACAGGAAGAATCGGCACTACAGATGGAGAGCTTCTGGACCAAGGTGCTCATAGGAGACGCTGCAGCGGGGGCAGTGGTTTTAGCGCCCGAGGGCGCAGCTGTCTGGGTACTTCGGTGGGTAGGTGGCTCGCTACGCTGGGTGCCAGCCACTGCCCCTTGATTTGAGGTAAATTTGGTTCATTGGACAACGGATCAAATGAAACGTAGAACCACCAAGAAAATTCTGAGGAAGGAGGAGCAAAACCTCGCGCACAGTTTGAAGGGCTTCCTCGCCAATACGGACGAAGAGACCTACGCGAGCTGGCTCCGCGAACTCAATAGTGCGCTGGCATATCTCATAGCCACGCATTTGCAGCTTGATCGCTCGTGGGATCACAAACAGCGGTGGTTAGATGACATCGAGTGGAGCTCACTGTCTTCCTCTGACACGGGACTCGTCGGCAAGGGAAAGATTTGGTGGGGTTATCGAATTAACCCCTCAGCTGCACTGATCAGTGTTGAGTTCGAGGCACGGTTGCAATTACGGTCGACTGGCCGGACTCTTGGTATTGGTTACGTCGTGACGTTCGAGGATGAAGGTGCCAAGTTTTGTATCCGCAGCCGCGATGCTAGTTGTTGACAAAGGTGAATCGGCAATCTCGAACCCCAAAGAAATAGGAGCTCTCAAATTGTCAGCGCACTAGTGTTCAAGGACGCTGATGCCAACGTCCAAGACGCCGACGAAGAAACGCTGCCAAAGAAGGCAAGGTTTTGGGGAAACTCAGAGGTTGTTAAGTTATTGCTTGAAGCAACCGCTGCTGAAACTGTAACAAACTCTGAGGGAAAGACCGCCATGACGATTGCGCCTGATCCATAAGTTCTACCATCGCTCCGCTGAATAATCGGTATAAAACTGTCAGCTACAAATATGACGCGTTGGGCCGGCGAATACAACGAACGCATGGAGTCCAGGTGAACTCTGTGTATGACGGAGCGGATGTAATTCAGGATCGCAACGTTGATCAAGTCATTACTAGCTATCTCAACGGACCCGGCATTGATAACAAGGTTCGCCAAACCGGCGCGAATGGAAATCTTTACTATGTCGCCGATCATTTGGGCAGCACGATTGCGTTGACCAACGACTCAGGTGAAATGGTCGAAGGGATTGGCTACGACTCGTTCGGCAACAGTACCGGCAGTTCGTTGACGCCGTACACCTATACAGGCCGCGAGTTTGACTCCGACACTGACCTCTTTGTCGTGAGTTAGAAAAGTGGTTGATGGCCCTAACAATGGTTTCTTCATCCGAGGCAGAATTGCATCGCCACCTGCTTAAACAATATGACTGGTGTCGAAGAAAATTCCCCAACACGTGCAAGGATCCTTCAATAAGTCCAAACCGGGCGGCGGAAGAAGCTCCGGCGCCAGCGCCAAGTCAGAATATGTGGGTTGATGACGGCATACCTCGATGGGATGATGGAACCCCATTAGATCCGAGCAAGTACCCAGAAGCTTACCAGCGAGCAAGAGCACGGTTCGCAGGGCAGTCATACATTTTCCCCATCAATCCTCTCATGCCGGGTTTCTCACCCGGGACAGTTCCAATCCGAGTGCCGGTATTTGCCTGGTGAACAAGATAACGTGGAATGCCGGCTGTGACGAAGAAAGGGCTCATTATGTCTGAGGCAGATGACTTATTTAACGACGCATACAAGCTACATGTACTCGAAGAAAAGCATCAGGAAGCGATTGAACTGTGCCGACGAGCTCTGGAAATCGAGCCAGATAACTATCGGGTTCGGATTTTTCTGGGGATGCTTCTCGGTGATCACGGAAACCCAGAGGAGATACTGGAGAGCCGCCAACATTTTATCGGTGCTATCAAGAATGCGGAAAAGGCCTCCGTATTCTGCACAACCTGGCCCGAAGAGGCCGCGCTCCACCATCTCGGTATTTGGGAGCTTAGGCAGCGACATCATTTCGGCTCCTGTCTTTTTTTCTTGATTGACTATCTGGGTGCGGCAACGAATCTTCCTACCGCTACATGGTGGAGGTTCTCGCGGACATCGAACCTGGACTATGTCAGGACATTAAGATCGTTCCGGCCCGCCTCAAGGATGAGTATCAGTGTGTTTTAAAAGAACCCTGAAGACCCACCGATCTGCTTGTGAGCAAGAATGAGTTTTCAGCACCAAACCGGGGTTCGAATTGATCGAACAACAGAGATCTACAGCCTATGTCTGCGAACACTTCACCTGCAAAACGCCCGCGACTAACTCAACAGAACTGGCGTCCCAATTGCAGAACTCAGCCGCTACTACAAGCTGAATCTTGGCGGTAGCATTATCGGGGTGGCGCAGTTGTGGTTGGTGGCCCTCCTTTGATTGGTCTGCGGTGGTTAGCGGCTGGCGGTGCAGCAGCAGCCCCCGCCTATGCTCATTAAAGCTATATTGACGACCCTGATTTCTGTTGCTCCTTGACACTCCCAAAGCCCCACTGTTACATTACGCGGTCTTTTTCCAGTTCAAAATTTTAGCAATTGTTCACTATAAGGAGTCTGCTTGAGTACTGAATCAGGTTACTTATTCACTTCCGAGTCCGTCACCGAGGGTCACCCCGATAAAATAGCGGATCAAATCTCAGATGCGGTGTTGGATGCCGCCCTGACCCAGGATCCAACTGCCCGCGTCGCTTGTGAGACCCTGGTCACGACTGGCCTGGTTGTCATTGCCGGCGAAATAACTACCAGCGCGCACGTTGATTACGCCAGGGTTGCCCGCGAGACTATCAGCGATATCGGCTACACCCGAGCAAAGTATGGTTTTGACTGTGACACCTGCAGTGTTCTCTCCGCGCTTGATCGCCAATCTCCGGATATTGCGATGGGCGTGGATACCGGCGGCGCCGGAGATCAGGGCTTGATGTTCGGCTTCGCCTGCAATGAAACTCCGGAGCTGATGCCGCTGCCGATTCAGTTGGCCCACTTGCTGGCGCGACGGCTGTCTGAGGTTCGTAAAACAGGCGAGCTTCCCTACTTGAGGCCTGACGGAAAGTCTCAGGTTACTATCGAGTATCGCGATGGCCGGCCTTTTCGCGCGTCTGCAATCGTGGTCTCGTCCCAGCACGACGCCAACGTCACGAATGAACAACTTCGTGCCGAAATCGAAGAAAAAGTAATCCGCAAGACCGTCTCCTCGGAATTACTTGATAAGGACACAAAGCTGCACATCAATCCTACCGGCCGGTTTGTGACGGGCGGGCCGCAAGGCGATGCCGGCCTGACCGGTCGTAAGATTATTGTTGACACCTATGGCGGCTATGCCCCGCACGGTGGCGGCGCATTCTCAGGCAAGGACCCCACGAAGGTTGATCGTTCCGCTGCTTACATGGCTCGCTACGTGGCGAAGAACATTGTGGCTGCCGGGCTCGCCGACCGTTGTCTCGTACAGCTTGCTTATGCGATCGGCGTTGCGGATCCGGTGTCAGTATTGGTTGACACTCATGGCACCGGGCGGCTCAGTGAAGGCCAGTTAGCCAAACTCGTACGCGATAACTTCGAGTTGACGCCGCGGGGAATAATAGAAGAACTGAATCTTCGGCGTCCTATCTATAAGGCCACAGCTGCATATGGCCACTTCGGTCGGGAAGAAAATGGTTTCACCTGGGAAAAGGCCGACAAGGCCGAAACACTTCGCAATTCCGCAGGGATTTAGTTCTCCTGGAGTTCAATGGTTTCAAATCAGGATTCATAGGTAACAGAAAAGGATAATGCCCGTAATGAGTGCAACACGCTCGCTCGAGTTTGACGTGAAAGACATCGGCCTGGCCAAACAAGGCAAGCAGCGCATTGAATGGGCCGAACGAGAAATGCCCGTGCTGCGGCTGATTCGTGAGCGCTTTAATGAAGAGAAGCCGCTCAAGGGAGTGAGACTTGTCGCTTGTGCTCACATTACCACCGAGACCGCGAATCTCGCGCGGGCGCTGCAAGCAGGCGGCGCCGAAGCCGTGCTCATCGCTTCCAATCCCCTATCCACGCAGGATGATGTGGCCGCCTCGCTGGTCGCCGATTGGGGCATCCCGGTCTACGCAATCAAAGGCGAATCAACTGAAACCTACAATCGCCACGTGCGCACCGCGCTCGACTCTCATCCGGACATAATAATCGACGATGGTTCTGACGTAGTGGCCACGCTTATTAAGGAACGCGGCGACCAAATCAAAGAGTTGATTGGCTCTACTGAAGAAACGACTACCGGGATTCAACGGCTCAAGGCAATGGAAATTGCGGGAGTGCTGACTTTCCCAACCATTGCAGTCAACGACGCGCAGACCAAACACTT
>DASXQM010000163.1:0-47425 GCA_036507195.1 Pyrinomonadaceae bacterium
ATTAATTATGTTTGAGGCTATGCCTCGAACATACGGAGGCGCAGCCTCCAAAATCAAGAACGACTAGCCGGAAAGGCAGAGCCTTTCCGCACTGTGCGGCGGCGAGCCGCAAAGCGGTAACCCGAAACTCGTAACTCGAAACTTGAAACTCCTTCATCCCCTCACTTCAAGTATTCATCTAACGGGGGATGCAGCAGGGTCTGCATCTCAGGAGAATTTATGTTATCAGGTGTAACTAGTATCACCCCGGTATCAATTCGTTTTTCAACTGGCTTGCCTTGCAAATGTTCGACCATCGTGCGCACGCCGAGGTAACCCATGTTGAAGGGATTCTGCACGACGAAACCCTGCAACTGCTTGTTGCGCATCGCTTCGGTAAAGGTCTCGCTCGTATCAAAACCTATAAAAGTGATCTTACCTGCTTTGCCGATGTCCTGAAGCGCCAGTAGCATGCCCGCCGTCGAAGACTCATTCGGTGTGAAGATACCCTGCACGTCATCAGCAAAGCGGTTGAGCAAATTCTCCGAAGCGCGCTTGGCCGTGTCGCGCGTGGCGCCGGCATACTGATCAGATGAGATCAATTCCATACCGGGATACTTTTTCTTAAGTTCCTCAACAAAGCCGTCTTCGCGATCCTGGGTGCTCGCCGAGCCTTCCTGGTAGCGCAGCAGCAGCACCTTGCCCTTCCCGCCGAGGAGTTCGCCCATCTTGTCGGCAGCCAACATTCCACCTTTGCGATTGTCGGTAGCCACGAAACTCACTATGTTGTCTGACTCCAGAGCGGAATCGATAATGACCGTCGGCACGCCGGCGCGTGTAGCTTCCTCCACCGGACGGACCAGGGCGCGGTTGTCGAGCGGTGCGAGCACGATGCCATCGACGCCCTGCGAACTAAAACCTTCGACAACCTGAATCTGTTGCTCGCGATCGTCCTCGCGCAAAGGTCCTTTCCAGATAACTTCTATCTCGGTTCCCTGAGCCGATAACTCGCGCGCTGCTTTTAAACTGCCGGCATGAATGCTCTTCCAAAACTCATGCGTCGTGCCCTTGGGAATCACTGCTACGGTTAGTTTCTTTTTGCTACCTGGAATAGACCCACCGGGTCCACCAGTCTTTGAGCAACTGAGCGTGCCAAACCCAATCACACTCAAGACAATCAGCAATACCAACATTCTTCGCATGATGTTTTTCCTGTTCACTCCAGATCGCACAGAGACTTAAAGCTATTCCGACAGACTCGTTTGGGGTGGTGAACAGATTCCTAACCTGCAATCACCCGACTATTTAATTTCCCTACGCTCTCGATATCCACCTCCATCACGTCGCCGGGTCGAAGAAAGACTGGCGGCTTTCGCGCGAAGCCGACCCCGGGCGGCGTCCCCGTCGCTATCACATCGCCGGGCTCCAGTGTGATGGTTTGGGAAAGGAATGCTATCAATTCAGGGACACCGAAGATCAGCTGGTTTGTATTCGAGTCCTGCATGGTCTGGCCGTTGAGGGTTAACTTGATCGAAAGCTTGTGTGGATCGGGAACTACGTCGGTGGTGACGATTTTCGGCCCCATCGGGGCAAACGTATCGCAGGATTTTCCACGTTGCCACTGACCATCCGCGAATTGGAAATCGCGCGCGCTGACATCATTGAAGGCAGTGTAGCCGAGCACGTATTCGAGAGCGCGCTCCGCACTGACATTTTTCGCGCGGCGCCCGATGACAACCGCCAGCTCGGCTTCGTAATCCACCTGCTCGCTCGTTGGCGGCAGCACCACAGCTTCACCTGGCGCGATCACGGCCGTGGCAAATTTCGAAAACACGACCGGTCGTTCCGGAATCGCCATATTACTTTCGGCCGCGTGGTCTCGATAGTTGAGTCCGATGCAGATGACCTTTCCGGGACGAGGGACTGGAGCAAGCCAATAAGCCTCCGAGCGACTGGTCAACCATCCCTTTTCAGTCGCTTGAGTCAGAAGGCCTGAATCATCCATCAGTGATCCATATGTCTCGCGCGACTTTTGAAACCAGGGCCCATCCATATTCAGCCAGGGCAGATGTTCCATAGGCCGTTCCACACCTTCAAAGGCGCGCATAAAATCCAGCAAGTACTCGTCGTTTACAAGGGCGCCAACCCGCGGCGGTCCCCAATCGTCTTTTTCCCGGGTTGTGAAGGTTATGATTTCCATTGTCGATTCAAACTTGTTCAGTTCAGTTAGCTGTCAGTTGCGGTCCCTGGTTGACAATTACATACAATTCCTGCGGGCCGTGGACGCCAATCGCGAGCGTTAATTCAATGTCTGCCGTGCGTGATGGGCCCGTGATGAGGGTGATGGTTGGACTCAGTTCCCGCGCTTCACTTCCCTGAACTGCGGCCAGTGCTTCACCGAGTGTCAGACAAATATTCCCCACCCCAACAATCGCGATGTGAACCGGAGGCACAAGTGACACCAGGCGATGTCTTTCGCATTCTGACTCGAGCATCAATGTTCCGGTCTCAGCAATCGCAGCCTGCGCAGTGCTGATGCCAATATCGTAGTCGAACAACTCTGCCACATCAGGCGAGATCGCGATATCGTCCACGTCCACTTCGATCTGGTTCAGCAAACGCTCCAGCGCCGGTGCATTTGAAAGGGCGATGCGCCGAGCGCGTAGCGATGTCTTTTGCAAATCAGAAATGATCTGCGTCAGCGCCGCAACGACCTCGTGGTGGCTACTGGCTACGATACAATGTCCACCTACCTCTTCCAGCTTCTCTTTGAATATCTCAGGCAGCGATGAGCAATTTGACGATGACTCGTCGGACAGCGGACTCGTCACTTGCAAATGCGCTACCGACTCGTGCGAACCCTCAGCATGAATCGCATCGTGCGGCGCACTGGCCGCCAGGTGCTCGCGGATCGATCCCAGAATAGAATCGCGCGCAGCAGTGTTTCGTTCAAGCTCCACTACAGTTTTACTCCTGGCGTTTCCGCGGGCTTAGCCCCTAAACCATTACGCCATTCTTCGCGAAAGGTACTCTGCGCTAGCGGTCGCAGATCACGAACACTCGTCCAGGCGGCGAGCGGCGGAGCAAGCCGAGAAAGAACGGCCCCTACTTTTCCAATCTTTCCGTCACGCATTATTAAGCGCTGCAGCAATCGAGCGCCGCTGGTATTCCACTCATACAATCGCGGCCTTGTCATCACTGCCGCAAAAACCTTGAAGGCGAGTCGCTCGCCGGTGCGTTTCTTTTTCCTGCCTCCTGCTCCTGCCTCCTGCTCCTGCCTCCTCCCTTCCGGTCCCTCAGTGATCTCTGCACGCAGGTGCAACAACAACTCTGGAATATTGATTTTGACCGGGCAAACCTCACGGCAGGCGCCACACAGACTCGAGGCGTAAGGTAACTGCGATGCTTTGTTTAATCCGGTCAGTTGCGGCGTGATAACTGCCCCGATTGGGCCGGGATAGACCGAGCCGTAAGCGTGCCCACCGATTTGTTGATAGACCGGACAAGCATTGAGACAGGCGCCGCAGCGAATGCAGGCAAGCGCCTGGCGCGTGATCGGATGCGCCAGCATTCGCGAGCGTCCGTTGTCGAGCAAGACGATGTGTAACTCCGCGGGTCCTTCATCTTCCGGCCTGCGCTTTGTTCCCGTAATCAGAGATTGATATGTCGTTAACTGTTGCCCGGTGCCCGAACGCGGCAACAGTTTCAAAAAGACGTCCAGGTCGGCAAAGCGCGGCAGAAGTTTTTCAATTCCCATGACTGCGATGTGGGTCTTCGGCAGACTCGTCGTTAAGCGTATGTTGCCTTCGTTTTCCAAGATTAAGATGGTCCCCGTTTCGGCGATTCCAAAATTTACGCCGCTAATACCGAGATCGGCCTCGGCAAAGCGCAGTCGCAGCACGTGCCGCGCCACGCTCGTGAGCCGGTCAACATCATCGGTAGGCTCAATGCCTAACTTCGCAGTGAATAACTCCGCAATCTGTCGCTTAGTTTTGTGAATCGCGGGAACGATTATGTGTGACGGCGTCTCCCCAGCGAGCTGGATGATGTACTCACCTAGATCGGTTTCAATCACCTCGAATCCCTCGGCTTCGAGAGCATCATTCAAATGGATTTCTTCCGTCACCATGCTCTTGCTTTTGACGAGTTTGCGCGCTCCTCGCTCACGGGAAAGGCGACAGACGATCTGGTTCGCTTCCGCCGCATCGCGGGCCCAATGCACTTGCGCTCCACACCGCTCAGCGTTCGTAACAAACTCCTGCAGATACTCGTCCAGATGCAGCAGCACTACGTCTTTGATTGCGCGCGCTTCAGTTCGCAATTGCTCCCAATTGTGTAAGCCGTTGGCTGCCGCCAACCGGCGCGTGCCAAACAAAGACGTCGCCTTGCGCAGGGCTCCGCGCAGTTGCACATCGCCCAGTGCCGCGCGCGCATTCTCATCGAAGGTTTCTGTTGTTGGATGATTCATGCTCCCTGTCCGACAAACGTTAGGAAGTCTGACCATTCTTCTTCAGTTTGACGCCAGAAGTTCGGCTAAGTGCATCACACGCACGCTTGACGCTTTGCGCGAGAGGCGGCCACCGATCTGCATCAAACAACTCGCATCGCCGCTAACCACAGCCTGGACTCCCGCGCGCTCGATCGCCTCGATCTTTTGATCCAGGATAGCGACGGAGATTTCCGGATACTTTACTGAGAAAGTCCCCCCGAAACCGCAGCAGGCGTCGGCGTTTTCAAGCGCAACAAGCTCCGTTCCCCTGACATTCCCAATCAGACGCCGCGGTTCACTATGAACGTTCAAGTCTCGCAAAGCATGACAGGCGTCGTGCCAGGTCACGCGGCCCGTCCAGCGCGCTCCTACGTCCTCAACCTTGAGCACCCGCACGAGAAAGGAACTTAACTCAAACGTACGCGCAGCAATCGCACGCGCCCGCCGGCGCCACTTTTCATTGCCTGAATCGTCAGCGGCAAAGAGCGACGCATAGTGATGCACCATTGCGGTGCAGGAACCTGAAGGGCTGACAATCGCTTCCGCCGTGCTCGCTTCACACATCTCGATAAAACGCTCCGCTAATTTACGAGCTTCGGCACGATAGCCGGTATTGAAGGCCGGCTGACCGCAGCAGGTTTGCCGCTGGTCAAACTCGACCGTGCAACCGACCCGTCGCAGCACCTCTACGGTGCTCGTGCCTACGGCCGGCCACATTTGATCGACCACGCATGTCACGAATAGAGCGACTCTCATAATCCAGCACCGATTGCCGATTTGCGCTTCTCCAACTGATTGGCCAGACTCCGAGTACCGCTTAACGCGAATCACTCGCCACAGATCCAATCGGCAATCAGGAATCGGCAATCGGCAATGTCACAACTCCCTTCAAATAGTTTGGCGCGCGCATATCTTTCTCGAGCGCTCCCTGCACTGCGTCGAGAGATGTGTAGCGATGTGTGATTATCGGAGCTACGTCTATCTCATGTTCCTCAATCAGCCGGAGCGCCCGCGCATAAGCAGACGGGCGCCCGTCGCTCTCGAAGCCACCCGAGGCGCCTACCGGAGTAACCAGCGCCGGCTCGCGAAACATGACGTTGTTCAGCACACTCAAATCAACTCCAGCGTGGCCGTGGCCGTAAAGCAGGACCGTCGCCTGCTTGCGCATTAGTCCGGGCATTGAGGCAACCACCCGTCCAGCTCCAGAAGCTTCAATCAAGTATTCAGCACCTCTCCCGCGAGTTCTTTCCTTTATCAACTCAGCCAGATCGGGATCGCCCGCATCAAGCGTTTCGTCGGCGCCAAAATCCTTTGCAAACTTCCGTTTCCATTCACTTGGCGCGGACACCAGGAGCAGGCCGTCATACTTGAGCACGCGTCGCAGATACTGCGTGAACAACAACCCGGCTGGGCCCGCTCCGCAAATCAGCACCGTGCGCACGCGCCGCTCAGGAGACTCGGCGTTGATTGCGTAACGAGTTTGTGCGCGTGCAACTGCCTCACAAGAATGAATTATGCAGCCCAACGGCTCAACCAGCGCTGCTTCTGCTGCGTCGAGCCCGGAACGGACTGGCACGGCGTTAACGGCAGGTACGCCGATAAACTCAGCCAGTCCGCCAGGCAGTCCAGTGATGCCATGCTCGCGGTAAAACTCGCATTGATGTGAATCGCCCGTTTGGCAGTATTCGCAAAGCGGTGTTCGTCCCACGCTAACGCAGTTTAGCCCCTGGTCGATGACGACGTGATCGCCTACTTCCAGATCTGAGACCTCGCTTCCCCTCTCGGCAACATAGCCGTTGACTTCATGACCGAGAATCTGCGGCTCAACAGTTAAAGGAATAGGCAGTCCGCCCTTGTCCGTGTTGTAGTTTGCATGGCCGGCAAAAATGTGTGTGTCGGTGCCGCAGATACCCACCGCCGCGACGCGCACCAGCACATCGCGCGCCGAAATTTGCGGCCGCGGCACCTCCCTGACTTCCAGCCGCGCGACGTCGACCAGCACGCTGGCCTTCATCGTATTAACGCCGCGCGACGTTGAATCCGCGGTCGAGCCTCTCTCAAATGTATCTGTCGCAGCCCTCACTCATTACCTCATCAACCCGCCGCCGGCGCGAAGTTCCATCTCAATGTCGCTTGTGTCCAGACGTCCCGCGTCTCGCAGCGCCGCGAATTGCTGCATCGTTTCATTGATACCGACCTCAAGGGGCGTTGATGGCAGATCTCCAACTGTTCGCCTGATGGCGGCATCATTGATCGCCGCGGCAATTGGAATCGGTGCCCCGCCGGATGTAACCAGCTCACGACCCGCTGCTTCGTTGATGACCTTTACGATCCTTGCTACTTCAACGGTCTCCCCATGCAGATTGAAAACATGTGCAGCGGCCGATGCGCTGTCTGCGCAGGCAATGAAGGCGGCGGCCGTGTCCCGAACGTACTGGAAATCCGTGGCGCCGCCAAAGCGGATGTGAAACGGAATGCCCAGGACGGCTGCTTTCATCGCTTTGGTGGGATCACTCGTGAGTCCGGAATCGCGATTGACTCCATAGACAGTCAGTGGTCTCAGGCCCACGCTGGTGAGTCCATGAGCGAGAAAGTAGACGCGAGCATTTCCTTCGTTAGTTCGTTTAAAAACACCGTAATGCGTACCTGGTTCACAAGCTGCAGTTTCATCCAGAGGTACATCATCCTCACTCATGCCAAATACTGCAGCTGAACTCGCATACACAACACGCTCCACGCAGACCGCGCGCGCGGCCTCGAAGACGTTTAGCGTGCCCACAACATTGACTAGCGCGCCCACTGCCGGGTCAGCCTGACAGGCCGGCACCTGTAACCCTGCAAGGTGAATCACGCGACGCACGGATGAGTCGCGCAGTGCGGAGAGCACGACGGCCGCGTCAGTGATGTCGCCGGTAACAAAGCGCACACTTTCAAGATCGGCGGGCTTCATGATCGCGCTCAACCGGCGCGAGTCAGCGCTGCGATCAAAAACCACCGCAGTGTCTCCACGCTCGGCGAGTGCTTTAACAATCCACGAGCCGATGCAACCCTGCGCTCCGGTGATGAAATAGGTTTCAGCCATGTTCCACTTTAACTGTACTAGCAACGGGCTGAAGTCGATAAAACGTCCTGGCGTTTTCTCCAAGGACGGCGTTGCGCTCTGTTTCGCTCAGTCCCGCCAGGAGTTGATGAACAGAATCCAACACTTGATCATAGGAGGCCGCCAACAAACAGACGGGCCAGTCGCTGCCAAACATCATTCGTTCGGGCCCAAAGTAATCGATTGCACGCTCGACGAAGGGTTGCAGATCTTTCGGACGCCATGAGGCCGGGTTCGCTTCCGTCACCAGTCCTGAAAGTTTGCAATGAACGTTTGGATACGCAGCGACGACCTTAATCTCCTGCGCCCATTCTCTCACTTCACCGCTGGCGATTGGCGGCTTGGCCATGTGATCAATAACCAACCGCAGTTTAGGATAACTCTCGGCAACTCGCCTGGCGTGTTTCAAATGACACGTATGGACGAGCAAGTCATATGACACACCATAGTCAGAGAGAGATTGCAAACCACGCAGGACACTCGGAAGCACCAGCCAATCCTCCGCCGGCTCGCTCTCCACCAGATGCCGCACGCCTTTGAATTTCGGATTTGCTGTCAGGACATCCAATTCCCCGCCTATCCCGGGATCAGTCAAATCAACCCAACCTACGACTCCCGCGATAAACGGATTATTATCAGCCAGGCTCAAAAGCCAATGTGTTTCCGCAAGAGTGTTGCTGGCTTGCACAAGAACGGTCTTAGCAACGCCGGACTTTTTCACTATGGGCTCAAGGTGCAATGGCAGATAGTCGCGATAGAGCACCCCCAGTTCAGGACTCATCCATGGGTAGTCGAAGTGCCCGACCTGCCAGAAGTGTTGATGACTGTCGACGATCATACAATTTCCGAGTTTCGGGTTTCGAGTTCCGAGTTCCGAGTTCCGAGTTCCGAGTTTGCGGCTTTGCCGCCGCACAGTGCGGAAAGGCTCCGCCTTTCCGCGGGCTAGCAATTATGTCCGAGGCTACGCCTCTAACCCCAGGAGGCACAGCCTCCACAAATCAAAAAGTGCCCTGTGGAAAGGCTGAGCCTTTCCGCACTGTGCGGCGGCAAAGCCGCAAACTCGGAACTCGAAACTCGAAACTTCCTTAGTATCTACCCTCCCGAGGCTTCTGCGCACGCTTCAGTTCATGATCCTGTTTTGGTTCGCCCTCACATTCGAGCGCGATGGTCGTCACCAGCGCCGGCGCTATCTGGGGTAATCCAGTCATGCGCACACGCCACTCATTCTGATCAAACTTTACTGGCCGATTGGTGGCCAGCAGGCTGATAGACTTGACTTTGTTCAGGAGGTTGCCAAGGACGACAGTTTCGCCCGGCCAGTAATGTACGTGCATGAAAAGCGTGTTTCCCTTGCGCGAAAAGCTTGCGAATCGCGAACGACTTGGTTGGCAGCGGTCTGCTCCATGAATGGCCTTACCGTTTTCGTGCGTCCAGTCTCCCACGGTCGAAAGTATGCCTACTGATGCCGGAGGGATAGAACCATCGCCGGTGGGACCAATGTTCAATAGATAGTTACCACCGTCGTGAGCGCAGGTGATGAGATTGCGGATAACCGTCTTCGGGGTCTTCCAGCCATCATCAGCAACGTGATAGCCCCAACTGTCATTCAAAGTCATGCACGACTCCCAGGGACGTTCTGCTGATGCCACAATACGTTGCTCGGGTGTGTCGAAGTCTTCCGGAATCTTCGAACGGTTGTTGATTATGATATCCGGTTGCAGCTTTCTTACCATTTGGTTCATCTCGACTGATTCCCAGCCTTTCGCATCAAGCGGCCAGGGCACGTCGTACCAGAGCACGTCCACCTTCCCGTAATTCGTCATCAGCTCCTGCACTTGTCCGTGAATGTAATCAACAAAGCGCCGGCGTGCTGCCTCATCTGTCATACAACGCGCGCCGTCAGGGTGATGCCAATCCATCAGCGAATAATAGAAGCCGAAGCGCAACCCTTCTGCCCGGGCCGCATCGACGTATTCACGCACGAGGTCGCGCCCCGGGCCGCGTTTTGTCGCGCAGTAGTCAGTCAGCTTCGAGTCGAAGTTACAAAAACCTTCGTGATGCTTGGTCGTCATGACCATATACTTCATACCCGCGCGCTTCGCCAGTTGCGCCCAGGCGCGAGCCGCATTCGGTTTAGGTTTGAACTGGTCGGCAAGCGGCTCATAGTCTTTGACGGGAATGCCTTCCATCTCCATCACCCATTCGTGACGACCAACCAGGCTGTAGAGTCCCCAGTGAATGAACATGCCAAACTTCGCCTCATGCCACCACTCCATTCGCCGCGTCCGATCAGCGATGGTGGAAGTGGTAGGGGCGCCGGTGTCGGCTGGCGTCTGTTGCGCGAAGATATCACACCGGGAAGCGCCGGCGATTGCGCCCGCGCCTGCACCCATGGCGGCCATACTTATCAGGTAATTACGTCTATTCATCTTTGTCATTGTTTTGACTCCATCCTTAGCAGGTTTGTAAAAGAGCTACATTTCACGAGCAAACAAACAGCCGGGCCGAGTGTGGCGGCAGCGCCTCGATAGTGAACTCCCTTTGCCTTCCCAAATTCTCTCCGCTCCAGAAATCGGTAACGCGGCTGGCCCGAGTGGGCCGGAAAGAAACTTTCTCAGGCGCATCATCCCAATTGAACAAGCAAATCATTTCCCGCTCCTTCAGTCTGATCCTGCCGATCCGCAGTGCATCGCTATCGAAGCGAGCAGCTACGCCTGTTGGTGGCTGAAGTTTGCGTAACATCGCCAATTTTTGCTGACTGATCTTTGTTAGATCATCGCCCGACAGAATCATTCCTCCACTCGCATAAATGGCCGTGGCATGAAACTGAAATTCGTCTTCGGTGAGATTTCCAGTTAGTACGACAGCGTCCGGATCGTTCCACCACAGTCGCCCGTTCTGCCAGTTGCGTTGCAGATTTTGACGGGCGGTGGTGGCTACGCGATCCCAGGTGCGCTTGATGTCATTCGCACTACGTGATCCATGAATCAAACCCAGCGAGGGCCAGATGGGATGATTGCAACCGAGGATGAAACCGTCGCCGGCGCCCCGCAGAATGGCTTCCATCCCGCGGCGATAGGCCTCAATGCGAGTAGCGCGCGGGTCATTGAAATGGCCACCGTGGATGGCGCCCCAGAAGTTCGCGTCTAACTTGAAATAGGTGCAGCCCCAATCGCTGCGCATCGTGCGAAAGAGATTTTCCAAGTGTTCTTGAACTTTCGGATGGGTGCCGTCGAGGACGTACCAGGGCCCATGCCGCCAACCTCCAAACGTGACCAGGTCGGAGCGCAATGGCTTGCCGTCGTTGTCTTTAACGAACCATTCAGGATGCTGTGCGAAGATGTGAGACTTCTCTTCCGCTACAAACGGCGCCACCCAGATTGCCGGTTCGAAGTTACGCTCGCGAATTTGTTTGAGCACTCGCTGAACGTTTCCACCGAAGGCCGCCCCGGTCTCAAGCCAATCGCCCATCGCCGGTTGGTAACCATCGTCGATCTGAACATACTTAAGGCCGGGCGTGTTCTTGGCGATGAAGTCGAGATTGTCGAGCACTTGTGGGGCCGTAACGCGAGGGCCAAAGCAATACCAGGAACACCAACCCGTCGGCGGCGTCGCAACCCGCAGCGGAGGATGATTAACGATAAGACGCGCGGCCAGTCCGGCGAGCAACTGTTCGCGATCCGGTCCGGAACGAAACGTAAATTCCTCCAATTCCCATGCCTCACCCGGCCTCATCTCTCTTCCTTCCGTGTCCACGACAACCTGCAAAGACGAGCCGCGCAGGTAAAACTGCCCGATGAAGCGGCGGCAGGAGGTGAATGCGAGCAGATGATTTCCCCCTTCCGGTAATGTGAGCATCATCATTCCGTATAAGGCTCGGGCTCCTGCGGGCGCGGGAATCTTGTAGTGCTTTGCGTCAGTGTAGTTACCAAGATCGACAGGCTGGCCCAACGTGCCGCCTGTTTGAGTGAGCATTTGAAAGCCCTCGCCGTAGAGCCGTGTCTCCCGCGATAGCGACGGGGAGAGATCAAACAGCACGACTTCCTTCACTTGAACGCTCTCTTTTCCGGTGTTAACCAGTCGAGACTGACAGTTTGACCCTTGCCACTGCCTGATTAACTTCAGCTGCTCTGCATTGGCTGAATCGCCGCCGGGCACGACAGCGCTCGGTGCTTCCAGAAACGACTGCGGGGTCAAACGCTCGCTGCCGCTTCGTTGGGCCAAGCTAATCGAGGGCACTGCCGCCAACAACGGCGACGCGAGGGCCAGGCGCAAAATCTCCCTTCGTGTTAGCTCTCTTCCGGGCACATTGCCTCCATCGTTTTCAGATCTCAAATCTGAGATCTCAGATCTGAGATCTCAGGAATTGCGCGTAAATATCAGTTCACCCACAGCACCGGCTGCCGTATGAAAAAGTTTCGAATCACTTCTTCAACTTGCGAGTCAGATTTTAGTTTCGTCCAGAGATTCACATAATCAGAATTGCCTAATGCCAATCCCGCAAACAGGAGACTGCTTTGACGCATGGGCCACTCTTCGTCGTACATCACGTCCGGCTTCAGAGGCCAGCCCTTCTTATTCATGATGTGCGGAAACATGAACTCCATTGCTTTGCGCATGCCGCGGCCATCAGCAACTTGGAATGTCCAGAGATTGTCCGCAGGCGTTGATAGAATCTGGCACACCATGGCCAATGCTTCGAGATTGAAAAGTGAATAGCTATAAGGCTTGGTCCGTCGCAGTTCCTGCGGAAAACTGCCATCCGGCGCAGTCTGGTTCGGCACCAACACGGTCTTGAAACGATTCCGGCAGTAAGCCTGCAGTTCCTGGTTTCCAGTTAACCTCGCAAATTCAGCCACCTGCATCACCCAGCACGTGCCGTGATTGTTTTTCGCGTCGCGTTCTTCAATGCCGTTTTTGCTCGTCGTCAGCCAGTTGAGATAATCGTTGAACCATTGCTTGAGTCCCATATCTTCCGCCTGCGTAAGCCCTTTCGAGTTTCCCAGCACTTCGACGGCGCGCGCCACTTCCACCAGATGGATCGTGTCGATGATTCCGATTCCCCTCCCGGTGAAGCGTCCATGAATCGCCTGCGCGTATTGCAGGTTTGGATTCATGAGTGTTGCGGGGTCGAGGAACCAGGCTCGCAGATGCAGCGCGGCGTGTTTCGCGTAGCGCGAGTCCTTAGTTAGCTTCCAGCCAGCGGCGAGTGCAGGCACTTCAAGGCTCAAGCGCATTAGATAGCGACGATGATCCGTAAAGTTCGCGGGGTTAGTCATTCCGTCGCGCTGGATATAAGGGCCCGCGAGATTTTGCGGGTCGGGCCACCAGTAGTCGCCCTCGGAAAAGAAATCGTGCAGCCCGCCCGCACTGCGGGAACTTTTCGCCGCCGTTATTGTGATAGGCGTTTCTCTCAAATATTGGTTCGCTGCTTTCAAAATTCGAGATCGATCAAACTTAGCGACATCAAAACGGGATTGTTGTGCCGCAACGGGCGCGCTGGTAACAAAGAGCACTACTAAGAGAATGTGAACCATAAACCTTACTTAATCAGTTTCGCGTCACCCCAATCCGCATGAATCCGTCCACCCTCCCCTTCGCGCCTGACACGAAGCATGAGTCTGCTGACATCCTTTAGATCTACTTTCACCGGCTTAGCGCCGTCCGCCTTCTTTATTCCACCACTGCGCCAGAGCTCCTTGCCGTCCCCCAGCACGACAAACTCCACAACTGACTCCTTGTTGTTATGTTCGTCGTCAATCCCTACGAGCGCCGAGAAGCTCCGGTAGGTTCCGTTGAGCTCAAACTCGATTTCGGAATTTGTGGGCATACCGATCCCTTTTTCGAAGTGCGTGCCGGCAATCGAAAGTCCCCCGCCGTTGAAGTTCCGATTGAATTCGGATTGTCGCCAGCCGGACGTCTGACGAAGTGCATCGAGATCAGAAAGGTAAACCTCATCCGGAAGTAGTTGCTTCAAATTGAACTGCAGCTCCGCCTTTTTCTCACTGATCGTCCCGTCCTGCCAGACCGTTCTCACTTCTGCCGTGTAGCTGGCAGCCGGATCCAATTCCCGCAATGCGAATACCTGCGTGGGCGTAAAACCTACCACCTTTCCATTTAGTGAAACCTGGTAACCGACGGCGGGCTGGTGTTGCACCGTCCATCTCAAGTTGGCGCCATCAATCCCGGCTCGCTCGGCCCAGAGGTTTTGTGGTTCGCGCACTGGGAAGTGATAGACGTCGCCGGGCGCGAAGGAAACGTTCCACGTCACCCCGGTCGTAAGCGGAGAAATGAATTCAACTGTGGCCCACCCCTGATGATTAGAAATCTTTACCGCCAGGCGTCCGTTGGCGTTGCGGGCTGAAGCCTGTTTGATGACAAAGTTCTTTCCGCGCGGAAAGACGAACCGAATCTCATACGGGTCATTCCTAACTACCTTGCTTCTGCCCCGGTATGAATTGTTAGCCGGGCTGTAGACCTGCGAGACCAGATCGACCCACCCCTGCGTCAAGTGCCGGCTGGTAGAAATGAGTTGCGGATGATCCTCCTGCGGGAGGAGGGTAAGCACGCGCGTGCTGGCCGGAGCAAGATCGACAGTCACGCCCTTGTCCCAGGCGCCGAGATATTCCTTATTCCAGAAATCGAACACGTGGACGAGCTTGTTTTCCGGCAAACCGAGATCTTTCCAACTCACGTAGGTCGGCGCCGCCTTCGTCTCATCGAAATTGAACACACCGACGACGTCGTAATTCCGGCCGAGGTGATTGACTTTCAGATCCCAAATCCGCTTATTGCGCTCCGACTTAAACAGATCCATCGGCACGATATCGACCGCTGGATACACGCGCCGGAGAAGCTCAACTCGTTCCGCTGACAGGTCGCTTAGCCGGTCACTCGTTAACAGCGACTGTCCGGTGAGACCTTGAAGCGTGGCCCATGCGCGCGCCTGTTCGAGCGGCAAGGGAGCGCGAACCACGAGCACGTCAGGATCTGTATACCAGGCGATGTTATGAAGGAAGTAGTATTCCATCGTAGCCCGCAGCGCAAACTTGAACCCGTCCCAGTTAGGCAATACGTCTGCACCGATGCGCGAGCCATTCATTAGGCCGACGCCCTCCAAAGGAACGACCCAACATCCAAGCAGGTAGCGGTCTGGTCCAATCGCCGCGCGGATGCTTGCTAACGTGTCTCGATACAATTCGTCCGCGTCATCAACGGGGTGCTTCATCGAGGATTTCTTATTGCGGTACTCGCGAATGACGATTGGTTGACCGTCAATCTTGAAATACTCATAACCCCAGGCCGAGAGAGTTGAGAATAGATCTTTCAAATACTGCCGCGATTCGGGAGTCGAGGGATCAATGAGGAATCTTCCTTCCCAGGTGCTGGAAGCTGAAGACCCGTCCGGTTTGAGCAGAAAAGCGCCATGATTCAGCTTCACTATGGCTTCATTGCTTTGGCCGTGTGGCGCTAACCAAATCCCGGGCTTCAATCCGAGCGACTTGATGTAGGCAGCCAACCCGGGCATGCCGCCGGGAAAGCGCTTATCAATTGTCGTCCAATCGCGATTGTCTCCAAGACCATGACCAGTGCCCTGCCAGCCGTCATCGATCTGAACATACACAGCGCCGTAGTCCTTCAAGTTCTGCGCAATCCAGTCGGCGTTGCGCTTAACCTCATCCTCGCCTATTTCCTGGTAATAGAAGTACCAGGAGCACCAACCCGCCGGCGGCAACGGAAATCGCGATTTATCGATGGGCTTGTAATACTTAATCTTTAGAGTGTCGCGATAATAGTTCTTGAGGCTGCTGCCACCTTTGAGTCGCACCTCGTCTGTCGCCGGGTCAAAAGTGCCGTCAGCGATTACCGGGTTGACTGCACCAAGGGTCATTACCAAAAGATCCTTGTTGCCACTATCGCGAATCCGGACAGGAATTGGGCGAGGCCACGCTTGCTTCGAATCCGTGGCGGTTTGCGCGACCGCGATTTGGCAAACCAGGAGTGAGCCGAGAACTAAAGCCAACAGCCTCATGACGAGAACCTCCCGATGAATCCACCTCCGACGCGCATCTCGATGGTTAATTGATCCGCCCGAACATGTTTTGATTTTTCAATCCTGAGCGCGGCCGCATCTTCCGTTCGGTCATGAACCAACATCGCCCGATATTCCCCACGACCGAGAAACGAAAGCGAAATCTTCACGGTCCTTCCGTTGGGTCCATTCATAATTGCCAGAAACCAAGTGCGGCCTTTGCGCCGGGCAAAGGCGGCAATCTCGCCGATTTCGCTGACGGACAGCGCAATCGTTTCATCCCACACGCTTGGTATGCTTTTTATTAACCCGGCAGCCGGGTGCTCAAGGATGTTTTTTGGGTGGGCGCCATAAATGAGTACCGGAGAAGTGAGAATCACCGCCGAAGCGATCTGATGCGCCCACGACGTTTCTCTACGTCGTTCACCAAAGTGCATGACTGAGTAATCCGCATGGCCGGCAAGCATGCGTGTGAATGGAAGAGTGGTGTTGTGCACCGCGCGCGTCTGCGTGTTGCGATATTCCAAACCTCGAATTGCTTCACGCGTCATTTCATTTGGCCAGGTTCGCGATTCGCCGGCGGGCTTGTTGGCGCCGTGAAAATCGAGCATCAATTTGTGTGCGGCTGCTTCCCGTAACAGCGTCTGATAGAGATCAATTATTTCTTTAGCTTCATGATCGAAAAAGTCGACCTTGACGCCGGCCACCCCAAGATCATTGCAAAGCTGGAAAAACTTCCGGCGCTCGTCGCTCGTTCGCAGCTCGCGGCTGTGCTTCCAGACCCAAATCCCTACTTTGTGTTCCCGGGAGTAGTCGACAAGTTCCCGCATCTGCGCTTCGGTCCAACGCTGCCAGAAACCTTCCACGAGGTTGTATTCAAATCCCAACTCTCCAGCGAGCCGGGAAAATTCTTTCATGCCTTCAAGCGTGTTTTCGCCGCCATCCAGGTATTTCCAGACAGCCCGTCCCGGCTTGATCCATTCGGTGCTGAGTCCCGCAGGAAAAAGTTTGCGGTCCGGCGGCGGTGAGACATTACTGATAATGTCGCAGTTCACCAGCGTGTTAAGATCAATGCCCGCCATCAGGACTCGCCAAGGAGTGATAATGGTTCCGGTCATTGCTGCCGGGACCGCAAGACGCTTTGCTTCGAGCGCTCCGTACCTGAGATCGAAGGGGTGACTAACCGGCAAGGCATGACCGAGCACCGTCTTGAAACCTCGTTGACCATTAGCCTGAAATCCCATGCCGGCGTAATTCATCAACGCTCCCTCGGTGAGCGATGCATAGCCGGCGCCCTTTGGCAGCTTGAAGGTCAGTGGCGGCGCTGCCCATTCCTGAGGCTTAACTTCAGAGATCTCTTTTTTTGTATGAATGCCTTCGTAGTGCCCTTCGAAATCGTGAAACCAAACCGAACTGCCGGCGGGTATCATGAAAACAGTGGCTTCGTCAGGAATGCGAAACTTGTTATTGCCAGGAACGATGTGGCGGAAAGCAACTCCGTTATCGTAGGCGCGGACTTCCAGCGTGTAGTTAGTATTACTCGCCGGGTGCCGGAGAGAAACTTTTACGCCATTGCAGTGGTCGATCGCTTCAGAGTGAACACCACGTGAAGGGTATGTTTCATTAGTGCGATAACTTTCCACGCGGCCGATCTCGGCATTCTGACTCAGGTCAACTTCATCGATCTTCATTCCCATAAGCGAGGTTTCAACTACCGGGTTTTTCCTGAACGTTATCCGATATTGCAAATGGGATTCGTCATTCAACAACTGGAATTCCAGGTGGCGATCCGGACTGACAACCTTGACATTCTTTGCGGAGACCACCGGATAGAGTGCGGACAGAATTTGCGACAACCCTGCCGCTTGGTTTTCCAGCGGGAAACTCCCAGCCAGGATAGGCGCCACCACGGCCGCCGACAGAAACCTGCGGCGCGAATAGTGAGCGTGCTCGTCATTCTTTTCAGTCATGACTCCAATGCCAACGTTGTTCGCCGGCAGAAAAAGAAGCGCCTCCTTGGAGCGCGGAGACCCTGCCACCGCTTTGGCTTTCGGCGGCACGGCAACCCACGCGGCTGCCCGCGCGGGGACCCCCGCATGACGCCGCAGTCTTTCGCTGGATTCAAATGAACACGGCCGCGACAGGTCGCGACCGACCAAAGCGGTGACAGATCACCGCACTCCAAAGAGTTGACTCCTTAAAAGTGCACACATCCCAATCGACAGTAACCCTCGTAACGTCTCACAACTCATCTTTGTGCCTGTCTTGTCTCAGCCAGATCTGCGAAAAGCAGCAGAGCGCGATCTGATGTTTTCAGACTGGGAACTCTCGCTGCGCGTGCTTGAAACTGCGGGTCGTTGTATTTGCTCGCGGCGCGGCGCAGCAAGGGAAACAACATTTCTGGAGGCCATTCCCCGAGTTGCTGGTAGGACCACTTTTGTTCGCCGAGCGCGAATGGCACAAGGTAGTCAAGAGCGCGTCGAATGCTTCGGCCGTCGGCCGCCTGGTAGGACCAGAGATCGACGCCAACGTTTTCACCGAGTCTTGCCAGAAGCATCAGGCCGTCAAGATTACCGACGCTATAACTCCAGGCCTTAGTACGTGCGAGCTCCAATGGTTGCCGGCCATCGGGTTCGATCTGCGCCGCAATACGCTTCTGGCGAGCCGTCTGCAGAGTGTCTCGGGCCAAATCTTTCCTGCCAAGAAACAAGGCGAACGAAGTAACCTGGAGGTCGTAATAGGTGCCATGATTGTTTTTGGCGGCGCTTTCGTCACGCCCGTTCTTGCTCTCCAGCATCCAGCCGAGAAACTTCGCGAACCATTCCTGCAACTCCTGCTCGTCCTTCCGGGTTAGCGCCTGCGAGCCGGACAACAAACCTATAGCGTCAACAACGCGCGTCAAACCGCGAGTTTCGATCAAACCGATCCCGCGTCCGGTATTTACACCGGGGATGAATTGAGCGAACTGCAAATGGGGATTCATCCGCGTTGCGGGATCGAGGAAAAAGGCACGGAGCAACTGTACGGCCCTGGCTGCATAAGCATCATTGCCCTTGTAGTAGTAGGCGAGCGCCAGCGTCTCGACAGCATTGATCATCTGGTCCAGACTGCGATGGTCGCTGATCTTGTTGATCTCGGGATTGCGCTCGCCGTCACGACGGATATAGGGAAGACCCTTGGGCTTGCTGGAGTCAGGCCAGAAGTACGGCGCCTGGCTCATATAATCATGCTTGTCGCCACTGGGCGGAACCAGATCCTTGGTAACAACCGAAAATGGACCAGTCGTGAGCGCCTTTTGCGCGTCCTGATCCAATTGGGCAACAGCTTGAGCAAGAGCTTTGTCCCCGGCACGAACGCGTTGCTTAGTTAATTCCAAATGCTGCGCGTCGAGGAGAAAAACACGAAGTGAGTTCCCGCCAGGGTGTTGGGCCAGCGACGACTGCGATGCAGAGTTTACGGATAGCGCCAGCAGTGTCCCGGCTACAAACGAGATCATCAACGGTCGCTTGAGCGACCCAAATAAGGTTGTTGATTTCATCGCGGTCTCTTCTATTGCGTGCTCTGATTTCTCGCGTTCGGCAGCCGGGCGATTCGAAGTCACCCTATCAGCAATATGGCGGTGATAGAGGAAGCCATCACCGCCACCTTGGCTAAGAGCAGTCCAGAGTTTTCTGCCTGACCAGGTTCTAAAAGACGACCCTTAACCCAAACTGTATTTGCCTCGGCGTGGTGCCTTGCGCGAGCCCCGTAACTCTTCCCACATTAGGAGCTATCGCCGTTGCATTGGAATTGATCGTAAGGTTCGCGTTTGCCGGCGCGTCCCAGTTTATGATGTTGAATACGTTGAATGCCTCAACGCGTAACTGCACCTTGAATCGTTCGTTTATCGCGATACTCTTGAACATTGAGAGATCCATGTTGTAAACCGCCGGGCCTCGGAATGCGTTTCGGGGAAGATTCCCGAAAGCACCGGATGGGATTCCGAAAGCGCACGGATTGAACCAGCTTGCTATTGTGCGCACTTGATCGGCCGCTTTCCCGAATTGCGCTGGCTTGCCTGTACCTGGTCCTGTGCCTGGTATGAGTTGCGAGATTGTAAATTGGCACGCGGGGTCGGGATTTACGGAAACCGGTCCCGCTTGGAACGGATCGGCAATCAGATTGGGCCGTAGATAGTTATTTGGGGCGCTGGATCCACTCCCACGCAGGTTTGCCAGATCACCAGTCACTATCAGATTGAAAGGTGCTCCCGTGCGCGCCTGGGCAATAAAGTTCGTTTGCCAGTTGCCAAAAATCCAGGACACTGGCCCGTTTCTGAACCATTTCTTTCCCTTCCCAAAGGGAAGCTCATAAACCGTCGCCCACGAAAGAAAGTGCGTAATGTCGTAGGACGAAACACCCCAGGCCGTGCTCTGATCCCAGAAGTTCTGAATCGTCGAACTTCCACCGGGGCCGTTCTCAACATTGAAATAGCCACTTCCTGTATCGTTGGATCTGCCCCAGGTATAGGAAACCAGCGTACTCAAGCCACTTGTGAAGCGGCGCTGGAATTTTGTTTCAAGAGCTTTGTAGTTGGCCTTGCCGATGGCCAGGGTGTAATTAACGCCGGCGCCTACCCACGGCACTGCTCGAGCTGCATCAACTGTTGCGGCCGGAGTTCCATTAGGAAATGCCTGACGAGCCGCATTAGCCAGACCAGAATACGGCAGGCGACGACTCTGGCTACCCACATAGGCGACCGAAATCATAGTGGACTTTGTCAGTTCACGCTGAAACTCGACGTGCCACTGATGTGAATAAGGATCTTTATATTTTGGATCATCGTTGAAGCCGCCGACCGTCCATGGACTCACCGTCGGCAGAGGGGTCGCAAATCCCTGAGCCTGAAGTTGAATGATATTGAAGAAGGTCCCATTGGCAAAGTTGGCGTTAGTGTTGGCAGTTCCGGAGAAAGCGGTTGCGTCAGGCCAGACGGCAGCCTCGAGATCGTTCTGCGCATATTGGCTGCGGGCCGGAAGCGGATCAAAATAGAGCCCATATCCAGCGCGAATTACGTTCTTCGAATTGAGCGACCAGGCAAGGCCGACGCGCGGCCCAAGGTTATCCTTAACCGGAGGCGGCGCGAAAAACTTTTTGCCTGCCAGAACGACGTTGTTGAAATGGGGATCCGATTGAAACGAATCAGGGATGCAGGGAGCTGCCTGAGCAACGCTACACAGCGGAGGCATCGTCTCCGCCCCAATGATCCACCGTTGATTCAAAAGATCGAACGAGTTCCACAGCCGTCCATCAATCGTCTTCGGCTGGGTCAGATAGTCATAACGAAGACCCAGGGTCAGCACTACGTTGCGACTCACTCTCCATTCGTCCTGTCCGTAAGTGGCCCAGGAAGCATACTTGAACTGAACCGGTCCCCCGTGGAGTGTAGGCAGTTGAGCATCGAAGTTATTGGGAAAACCTAATAAGGCGGAAGCGAGCGATAAACCCGTTGTGTTCGAGGCCGCCGAAGGATTACGCGTTTGTTCGTCGCTGAATGTATACCGCTGGAACGTGTTTAGCTGGATTCGTTTGGCTTCGATATACCAACCACCAAACTTGAGATTGTGATTTCCCCTGAGCCAGGTCAGATTAGGACTAACACTCCAGTTTGGATTCTCACGAAGCGCCGCGCCGCGCACTCCAAAATCACTATTGCTGCCGGCAGTCCACTCATTGGTGTCAAGTCTAACGAGCAGACCACCGTACTTGTCAATGTCGCCAAAACCAGACTGCTTCAATGGATCGATTCCGGCTGCGTGCTGGTTCTGCTGCCCTGAATCGACGCCAGGACGACCTGCATAGCCGCCGCGCACGTCCAGGATGAGTGAGGGGCTGAAGCTATGGGTCCAGGCCCCACCATAGTTGCGTCCTTTTCCGCTGCCGCCGGTAGATCCTTCCGTTCCGATTGGATTATCAACCGTCACATTTTGCTGAGTGAAACGGAAGAAAATATTGTCGCTGTCGCTGAACCGGTGATCGACGCGTATTTGAAAGCCGTTGGAGTTGTTAATCGTAGGACGGCCTTGGGCAAAATTTTGCGTGGCATTCCCCGCAACCGAAAGATTCGGTAGGGCCGAATACTTTTGGAAGAACTGCTGCATCGGCTTGAATATGAGGGCCGCGGGGAGTTTGTTACAGGGACTTCCAACTGACTGATCCTGACGATTCTGCGCATTCACTGGTAGCGGATTACCCGCAGAATCGCACCGGAAAGGATCGCGCACCAACGCGGTACCAACCTGCCTGGTTGAATAAGGATTGAAGATCTGATTCGTGCGAACCTTGAAATTGGAAAAGTCTCCGTTGATTTCGGCTGCGGTCGGCACATAGGACAGTGCCAGAGTAGGTTGACTGTAACGCCAGCCGTCATATCCAAACGAAAAGAAAGTGCGGTTTTTGATCACTGGCCCGGTAATGATTGCGCCAAACTGGTTCTGCCGAAACGGCAGCGGTTTTTTTGGAACACCCTCGCCGGGCGCGCATCTGGCGGTGGTACAGACATCGAAAGGATTTCGCGCGTCGAAGGCATCATTACGCACGTATTCGAAGGCCGACCCATGAAAGCTATTGCCTCCGGACTTTGAGACCATGTTCATTACTCCGCCCATCGCGCCGCCAAACTCAGCTTTGGCGTCCTGCCCAACAACCTTGAACTCCTGAATCAGATCGATGTTCGGAATCACTATGTAGGTCGGCCCTCGGACGTTGGTGTTAATGATGCCGTCAAAGAAATAAAGCTTCGAACGATTTTCCTGTCCATGGAAAGAAGGATCGGCAAAACCCGAACCGGGGATCCCTACGTTCCCCTCCACTCCGCCGACGTTTCTGTTTTGAGAAGTAGAGACTGGCGTTGCGCCTGGCGTAAGGGTCAATAGTTGAGTGAAATTTCTGCCGTTCAAAGGCAGATCCTGTACTGCCTTCTCGGAAATAACGGTACCCAGATCAGATGAAGACCTCTGGACCATTTCGGTTCCTGAAATAATCTCGACGGCTTCGGAAACCTGTCCGAGCGCGAGCGTAATGTTTTGCGTAACCGTCTCGCTCACGCCCACTTCAAATTGAGTCTGCGTTCCCTTGAATCCGGGCACTTCCACGCTGAGCGTGTAACTCGCAGGTCTCACATTCACGAAAATGAAATACCCACTCTCACTCGTTTTGGTTTCGGTAGCTATTTTCGTCGCCTGGTTGGTCAACCTTACAACTGCACCAGGCACTGCAGCCCCGTTCGGATCGGTGATAATTCCACTGATCTCGCCTGTTGCCGTCTGAGCAAAGAGTACCGAAGCCGAGACTATTACAAGCAGCAATATTGCCGGTGCTTCTCTTAGCGAAAACATCACTTTGCCCTCCTGCTAAAGGACCACTAAAACATGCGAGGCTTGCGAATCAACTTTCGACTTGTTGCTTTCTCCTTCTTGTAAGAAGAATGGTTACGCAAAAGGATCTCTATCAGTTTGAACAACGGTTATTAGAAGTTAATTCTGATTGATGCCTGCATTACGCGCGGTGAACGGGTGCTGGTCGCCGTACCAAAAGAATCTCTTGTCTGCCTGATAACTGCGGTGCAGATATTGGTGGCCGAACAAGGGATGGCGGGGTCGACTCTAACCTGGACTAAGCCGAATACCAGTTGACCGTCCATATCTCGGAAATTTGCGCGATTGAAGACGTTGTACATCTCCCACCGCAATTGAATCTCGCGCTTCTCACCAATGGGCACGTTCTTGAAGAACGCCAGGTCATTGTTGAAAATCGAGGGTAAGCGAAGATTATTCCTCGGCGTGTTGCCGATCTGCCCGAAGGCAGTGGGAAAGGTAAAGCAGGCGGTGTTGACTAAGTAAGGTGACCCACTCCTGTCGAATCCACTGGCGCCCTTCATAGGATCACAGGTGATGATCGGTCGCGCGTTTACCTGGCCACCAGTGAAGTCCGTGATCATTGTACAGACGGTCGCAGACGTTTGCAGAGAACCAGGAGGACAGGTTTGTCCCGCAGTGATTGTTACGGTGCCGGCTGTATAAGTCACAGAGCCGGCAGCCAGGCCTGAAGTTGTGCTGACTACGCTCTTGGGTTTTCCGGTTGCGTAGGACGAGGTGCCGGAAATTTGCCAATTATCCAGTACGGTTCTGACGAACCCGTTATTCCATTTCCGGCTGACCTTCGGAACATCGTAGATGTAGTTAACTGTAAGAATGTGAGTTTGGTCGAAATCAGATGGAGCGTAATTAAACGCTTTGTAAGGACGCGAAAGATTCACATCTGATGTATCGTCGTTAGCATAATCAAACGACTTCGAGTAGGTATACGCGACACCATACTGGAAGCCACTTGTATAGCGGCGATTAACCTGGAACTGTAGCGAATTATAGTTTGAAGTACCGCCCCACGTATTGACCTGAATATCACCGTAGCCCCTATACGGTCGCAGGAAGTCGTTGTTCTTCACGCTGCTGGCAGTGAGTGGGTCACGGTTTTCCGGATGACATGGGACACCAGCCGGTAGGACGCTGCAATTCACGAATCTCGCCGCATCGGGCACTCCATTTAAGTTGCGCTGTTCGCCCAGGTGCCGAGCAAACGATCCCACGTAACTGGCTTCCACCACTGTCTTGAAACCAATGTCCTGCTGCACTCCCAACGAGAAGTTATAAACCGCAATCGTATTGGAGTTAACTTCGAGGCCGCGAAGCGCAGTGGGAAAGTTTAACGCAGCGCCGTTTTGGACGAGAGTCGGAAGGTCTTCGATGTTTCCATTATTGATTGTAAAGATACGCTGTTCGGGCGGATTAGCTCCCAGGGAACTAGCGCCGGCGCCGCCTGTTCCGCCACCAATGCGCGGAGCATGGTAAACGCCCCCCATGCCGCGAAGAACAGTCTTGCCGGCGCCGAAAATGTCCCAGGCAAAGCCCACACGCGGTTCAAAATCAATAGCCCTCGTATGTCTGAAGCCTTTGAAAGCAGTAGGATCGTCCGGCACCACCAAGCCATTGAGCAGATCGCCAGTTCCAGGAACTAACGAGCGAACGAGTCGTGCAGGCAATAATTGACCGCCGGTGGGATTCGTAATCCGCGGATCAACAGCACGTTGGTTTGCCGCCGAACAAGCAGTTCCGAACGGGGGAATTCCATTGGGTTGCCCGACACAGTATCCAGCGTAAAGCAAGGGTGCTTTGGCCGGGTTAAAGCGCATCGGATCAAAATTTGAGCCCTGGCCATCGCGCTGGAAAAAGGGTGTGTGTTGGCCCACGCGTAAGCCATAGTTGAGCGTCAACTTCTTGTTAAGCTTCCACTGATCCTGCGCGTAAAATTGAAACAGCCTGATCTCACTATTAGTAAAATTACGCGCTTGTGATTCGGTGTAGTTATTGAAATTACCCAAGAGGGCGTTCGCGTAAGCGAAGTTTGTATTTCCAAGGGCCGTGGTGAACCCATTGGTAGTGCTGGTGCCGAAGTCTAACCCACCGGACCATTTCCCGCCGCCCGGCGCTTCCCTGTTCTGCAACCGCTCAAAATAGGCTCCAAACTTGTAGCTGTGATCACCGCTGGTAATCGAGAGATTGTCGGCGAAGGACGGTTTTATATAATCCTGACCAACCTCCCCCCATCGATCAAGCCAGTTGATGTTTGCCGGGTTGCCCGCAACGCTGGTCCAGCCGGTAGCTGTAGGCACCAAGCCCAAAGTATTATTGGCAGGGAAGAGTTGCGGCGCAGTATAGTTCAGAGCACTTCTGGTCAGACCCTCAATCATGCCCGTGGAAGGGACAAACCCCTCAGAGTCGTGTCGCATACCAAAATTGAACTCATTAACGATCCTCGAGTTGACGATATGCACCCAGTTGGATGACCAGCCATTATCCTTGTATAGATAGTGCGATCTGATCCCCCAGCGATCGACTCCGTTGGCGCCGTTCGGCCAACCGGAGGTGCCTAGCCCCTCATTATCCGAAGTCCACCACTGGCCTTTCCAATAGACGCTGTCATTATCTGTCGGCTTCAGATCAAAACGGATAACATAGCTGTGCTTGGGTACGTCAGCGCTCAGTTGATTGATATAGCGCCCGGGGTTGGTCGCGATGGGCGCATTTGGCAGTGGAAAATAGTTGAGCAGCGCCTGTCCGCTTTTGTTAATTCGCCCCGTCGGAATAATGTTACCGGGAAAAGCCAAGCCAGTAAGAGGATCGAGAATGACTGGCGTAGCTCCGCTGGAATTCTTCGATTGTGAGAAATTACCCGCTCGCTCGAGCGCCGTGGGAACGGTCACGAACACCGGATCAGTCGGCGTGATCGTGTGTGGCTTTTCCAGATTGAAGAAGAAGAAAGCCTTATCCCGCAACAGCGATGGCCCACCTTCGCCAAAACCTGGAAGGGGCATCGGTCCTCCGATGTTGAAGCCCCAGATGTTGTGACGATAAAGCGCCCTTTTCAAACCTGACTTATTGTTGAAAAAATTTGACGCGTTCAGTGCTTCATTACGTAGGAAGTAATATGCGCTGCCCGCATAGTCTTTCCCTCCGCCCTTGGAGACGAGATTGATGAGCGCGCCACCATTATTACCATACTCCGCCCCATAATTGTTGCGCAGCACCTTCACCTCTGCGACGGCGTCCTGGCTAATCGTCATACTTAATTTGTTTGAACCGCTCGGCTCTGCAGCGTTCAGGCCATCAATCGAAGCGACGGCCGAACGCCCACGTGCCCCCGCGACGTTAGGTAGGTCGGTGCCGAACCCATCACCTACACCTTCGATGTCATCATTATTGGATGTTCCCGGTAACAAGCGCAGCAGCGAAGTAACATCACGCCCTTTAGTAGAGATGAGGCTGAGCTGATCGGAGGTCAGGCGCGCCGTAAGATCGCTGCTCTCCTTCTCAACTATCTGGCCCTCGCCCGTCACTGTAACAGTCTCGGTGACCTGGCCGGCTTGCAATCCCAACTCACCGAGCGCCAGATTCTCATTGGCGGTTAGGACAGCATTTTTTCGCTCCAGCCGCTGAAAGCCGCGCTGTTCCACCGTAAGCGAATAAGTGCCCGGCTGTAAGGCGGCAAAAGTAAATCTGCCATCCTCTCCAGTGGTGGCCGTGCGCGTAGTTCCGGTCTGGTCGCTGTGCAACGTGACACTCGCACCCACCACAACGCCGCCGGTGGCATCAGTCACAGTACCCGCAATCGATCCGGTAATCGATTGAGCCATCACAGATGCAGCCGGCATCCCAACGAGCAGCAAAACCGCAAACATACCCAACAGCAACCTTGAGCAACGACGCCTGGAAATAAGCATGGGGGCCTCCTTCAGGTGGTTCTAAGAATGCAAGTTGTTTCTCACGAGCGACCGATCAGTCCGTCAAAACAGACAAAGAAAACCGTGGGTATTGCTTCGATAGACTCATATTGCTCCATATTAGAAATTGATCCTTATTGACGCCTGCATGACCCGCGGGGCGCGGGCCGCGCGGGGTGTGCCGAAAGCAGCGTTAGTTTGGTTAACCTGACCTAATGTGGTGGACGTACAGCGGGCCGGATTCGTACCGATGGCCGCATACCCCAGCACCGTGCCCGCCGGACAGCTGCCGCTAGCCGGACGAGCAATAACACTCGCATCTGGCGCCCAGGTAAGGGCCCCGTTAATGTCACTGAAGTTTGCGCGGTTGAAAAGATTGTACATCTCCCACCGCAGTTGAATGCTGCGCTTCTCGCCGAGGGGGACGTTTTTGAAGAAGGCCAAATCGGTATTGAGAATTGCTGGAAGGCGCAGCAGGTTCCTTTGCAGATTACCGATGTCCCCAGCGCTGCCAGGTTTGGCAAAGCACTTCGGGTTGACCACATACGGCGACCCGGTAGAGTCCTTGGAGCCGTCTGTCTTATTGGGATCGCAAACAATCACCGGGCGCGCGTTAATGTCGCCACCGGTGAAATCCGTAATGCCCGTCCATCTGCATGTTGTCGTCGAACCGGGATCCAATGCGTAACCGGGCGCGCAGGAAGTGCCTGTTGGCAGGTAGATTTGGCCCGCGCTGATCGTGTAACTAGCCCCGGAATAGGTCCAGTTCAAGCCCGTTCCAGTTCCGAATGTCTTGGGCTTGCCGCTGGCGTACGAGGTCGTGCCGGAGATCTGCCAATTATCGAACAACGCTTTGACGAGCCGGTTGTTCCAGTGCTTGCCGAGAGCCGGCACGTCATAAATATAGTTCCCGGTAAGGATATGGGTTTGATCGAAGTCAGCCGGAGCGTAATTAAACGCCTTGTAGGGACGACCTAAACTCACGTCGCTGGAGTCGTCGTCTTTGCCATAGTCAAACGTCTTGGAATAGGTATACGCGACTCCATACTGGAAACCGCTCGCATAGCGACGATTCATCTGCACCTGTAACGCATTGTAGTTAGACGTGCCTGACCACATAGTCATAGTAATGTCCGCTAAACCTCTGTAGGGTCTGAGAAAATTGTCGCCAACCGCGCCTGTTTGGTGCGGGCCGTTTTGATTTACGGCCACAAACGGGTTTCTAGTGGGGAAAGTAGTGCCCCGAATTAGCGGGCTGACATCCAGCCATTTAGCCCCATCCGGCACCTGGTTTATGTTTCGTCGTTCTCCCAGGTGTCTGGCCAGCGAGCCGACGTAACTGACCTCCAAAACAGTCTTGAAGCCGACGTCTTGCTGAATGCCGAGTGAAAAGTTGTAGATGGTTGGCGTGTGGGATTGGACTTCGACTGCATTGATATTACCCGGCGAGATCAGCGCGTTGCCGAGCAGGTTAACAATATTGTCGATATTACAGGTGCTGCATGGGCCTACTGTAAAGGTGCGATTCGCGGGTGGATTGTTAACGAGGTTGCCCCCGGTAGTGCCGCCGCCGGGTCGCGGAGTGTGGTAGATCCCTCCCATGCCGCGCAGAATGCTCTTGCCTTTGCCCAGCACGTCCCAGGCAAACCCGACACGCGGCTCGAAATCGAAAGCTCTCGTGATTCTGTATCCCTTCGGAGTACCGGCTGCGGTCCCTAAAGCAAGGCCGTTGTTCAAATCACCAACGATTTTGCCTGCCGCATCGCGGACGAACGTGCCAACCAGGTTGACATTCGTCAAGAGAACACTCGGAGTCCGCGGATCAAAAGCGCGCCGGTTGGCGGTCGGACAAGCAGCAGCAGTGACTGCCACTGTGCAGCCCGGCAAATACAGCAGCGGCGCTTTGGCCGGATCATAGAGCAGTGGATCGAAGTTGGAACCCTGGAAATCAACCTGGTACAGCGGTGTGTGGTAGCCAATGCGCAGACCGTAGTTGAGAGTGAACCGACGATTCACCTTCCACTCGTCCTGCGCATACCATTGCAGCATCTTCATCTGGAGATTGGTGAAGGGTCGCGCGCTCGACTCACTATAGGTGCGGAAATTTCCGAGCAAGGCGTTCGCATACGGGTAGCCGGTGGCCCCGAGCGAAGCGGTAAAGGCACTGTTGTTGTCAAAGTTGAATACGCCCGACCATTGGCCACCGGGAGCTTCACCATTCCGCAATCGCTCAAAATAAAGTCCGAATTTGAGACTGTGATCGCCGCGCGTAATTGAAAGGTTATCTGCAAAGGCGGGTTGGATATAGTCGTTGCCGATCTCACCCCAGCGATCGAGCCAGTTGATGTTAGCAGGCTGGCCGGGAACGCCGGACCAACCCGTAACTCTTGGAATTGTGCCGAGGCGATTGTTATCCGGGAAGATTTGCGGCGCCTTATAGTTCAGCTTGCTTCGTTGCAAACCTTCCACAAAACCGTCGGAGGGAACGAATCCTTCGGAGTCGTGACGCATGCCAAAATTGAATTCATTGACGACGTTCGCGCCGAAGATGTGAACCCAGTTCGCTGACCACCCGTTGTCCTTATAGAGGTAGTGTGAGCTGATCCCCCAGCGATTGGAATCGCCGCTGGGCCAGCCTGAAGTGCCGAGGCCTTCATTGTCCGAAGTCCACCATTGCCCTTTCCAATATATGCTGTCGTTGCTGGTTGGCTTGACGTCAAAACGGATCACATAACTGTGCTTCGGCACATCAACACTCTTCTGGGCTACATAATTATAGGCAACGTTGGTCAGCGTCCGGCCACCGAGAGCATTCGGCAGCGGAAAATAGTTGAGGAGAGCCTGCCCGCTGGTGTTCCATCGCTGCTGCGGAATGATGTTTCCCGGAAACTGCGTGCCCGTCAGAGGATCAATGACATTAATTAATTTCCCGGTTGCATCAAACGACTGCGAGAAATCGCCGCGCCGCTCAAGAGCTGTAGGCACTGTCACAAAAACTGGATCGGTTGGTGTGATCGTGTGCGGCTTCTCAATGTTGACGAAGAAGAAGGCTTTATTCTTTAGCAAGGAAGATCCGCCCTCGCCAAACTTCAAGAGCGGTAATGGACCGCCATAATTAACGCCCCAGATGTTGTGACGGTATACAGGCCTTGGCAGACCGGCCTTATTAGTGAAAAAAGGAGTGGCGTTGAGCGCTTCATTTCGCAGGAAGTAGTAGGCGCTTCCTTTGTACTCCTTTGTGCCGCCTTTGGACACGACGTTAATTAAGGCGCCACCGTTGTTTCCGTACTCCGCCCCGTAGTTGTTGCGGAGGACCTTTACTTCCGCAACGGCATCCTGGCTGATCGACATGCTCAACTTGTTTGAGCCACTCGGTTCCGCAGCATTCAAACCATCGACGCTAGCCACGGCTGAACGGCCGCGCTGGCCGTCAATGTTGGGCAAATTCGTACCGAAGCCCTCACCCACGGCCTCAACGTCATCGTCGTTAGAGGTGCCTGGCAGCAAGCGCAATAGCGAAGTAATGTCGCGACCCTTAGTCGAAATCAGGCTGATCTGGTCGGCAGTCAGTCGCGCGGTAAGATCGCTACTTTCCTTTTCGACGGTAGCCCCTTCTCCGGTCACCGTCACAGTCTCGCTAACCTGACCCGCCGTCAATGCGAGATCTCCAAGCGCCAGGCTTTCGTTGGCGGTAAGGATGGCGTTCTTTCGCTCAAGGCTCTGAAAGCCGGGCTGTTCCACCTTTATGGTATAGACGCCGGGCTGTAAGGCTGCGAATGAAAACCTACCGTCTTCACTGGTGGTAGCGGTGCGAGTACTTCCCGTCTGGTCGCTGCGCAAGGTCACACTTGCACCGACGATAACGCCCCCAGCGGAATCGGTCACCGTGCCGGAAATCGACCCGGTGACCGATTGCGCCACCGCTGCAGCAGCCAGCATCCCAACCAGCAGCACGACCGCAAACATACGTATCAGCAACCTTGAATAACGACGTCCGGAACTAAACATGGCGGGTCTCCTTCAGGTGATTCTAAGAATTCCAGTTCTTCTCGGGAGCGATGACTAATGCTCGACCTGGCCCTGCTAGCTAAAATTAAGCTTTGCGCCTTGCCGACGCGAACGTTAGTTTGTCTTATCTTCGGACAAATTGTGCAGACAGAACGTACTTTCAGCGATGCAAAGGTCCGAACATGGACTTTCACACCCCGACGGGTACGTTTTCCCTGTTTTCAGATACTTGGTTTGTAGTTTGTTCTTCGCTCTCTTCCAGAGCAAAGGCTCGTTGCGCCCGCAGGATGTGTTCGCTCATAGCAGCACGCGCCTCTTGCGGCTGCCGAGCCCGAATGGCGCGGTAAAGCTGCTGATGCAGGTCCAACGATTCCTTAAAATCGTGAGCGCGATCTATAGTTTCGCGTCGCCGTTCGTATAACACTGCCGATACCATCTCCACCAACGTGGCCAGCGTAGGATTGCCTGAGGCGGCGGCGATGGCGCGGTGAAAACGAATGTCATGTACGAGATACTCCTGGGGATCGGCGAGGGCCGCATACATTTCCGCGATCTCCTCAGCCAGAGTAGCCAGTTGTTCGCTCGTCGCATGCTCAGCCGCCAGGCCTGCAGCCCCCACTTCAAGAATCGAGCGCGCCTCAAACATGTGATCAAAACTAAAGCCATGCAACGCCGCCAATAATCTTAAGGGCTCACTGTCGAGCGTGGGCGGTCCATCCGCCACAAAGGTTCCCGCTCCCTGCCTCGACTTCAGCACTCCCATCGAAGCCAGCGCCCGCAACCCCGCACGCAGAGATGGCCGGCTTACCCCAAGCTGTCTTGCCAGGTCACGCTCCGCTGGCAGGCGGTCTCCCGGCTTGAGTTGAGCACCCTTTATCAGGTCGGATATTCGTGCGATTACGTCCTCGGTCGTCTGCCCCGAGCCGTTTGGCTCGATTACCTTTAATCGACTCGCACTTAAATTGGTTTGACCACTTTTCTGCATCGCGGCGCACATATACTCCCAATTTATTTCCGTGTCAAGCTAAAAGTTTGAAAAAACTTATCCCTAGTGCTTGGCTTTGTTGATCGAAACACTATGTCGAGCACAAAACCACAGACGGAGGCCCAGTATCTGCGACCACGAACATTGGGTGATTTCAGGAAATTGGATTTACCACTACGGCTGTAGGCTGTAGGTTCACAAACCAAATTGCAGAGAAAACATTCAAAGATGAGTCCCAGGGCCGCAGGCCTGAGTGTAAGTCTACTGCCCCCGGGGCGTCCGGGCAGCGAACGACTAGTCTCGGTTACCCCTGGCGCTGCGCGGCTATTTCAGTGGGTGTTCTTCCAGCCAGAGCAGGGTCTCCAGCAAGTAATAGTCGCCGTAGATCGTCATGCCGTCATTCGGCCGCGTGCTCGAGCCGTGTCGCAGCACACCCGCAGGAGTGGAATCATTCGCCGCCACCGGAGTGAGGTAACGATCAATCAGCGAATGCGCAATTCGCTCACCTTCGCGCCGGTAGAGCGCGGCCCGCGCGGCATCCGAACTTAGCTCCGACAGTCGCAACAGGGCGCCGGCTATGAGAGCCGCTGCTGAACTGTCACGGATCCGGAAGTGTACCCCCTCGTCTATGAAGTCATACCAGGGAACTCCGTCCTCCGGCAGTCGCTCCAAAACAAAGCCAGCCACTTTGTCTGCCGTACTCAGCAGGCGTCGGTCTTTCGTCTCCGCGTAGGCGGCTGTGAATCCATATAGCGTCCAGGCCGCGCCGCGCGACCACGTAGTGTCAGCAGAAAATCCCTGGTGCGTGTGCCTGTAGATCCATTCGCCCGGCTTCGCACTATTGGGCACTCTGAAGTTGCCACGAGTGGGGGAGAATGCCTGGCGATTGTCGCCCGGATTGTAGTGGACTGACTGAATCACCGAGCCATCATCGCGGACAAGCAACTCTGCAGACTTGAGCGCATGTTTCATTCCCATCTCACGCCACTGTTTGTCGCCGGTAACCCGCGAGGCCCACCACCAGATTTGCAGATTCATCATGGTATCGATGATCGTGTCGTCACCATTCACTTCCCACGATGCAACCAACTCTGTGGCAGGGTTGTAAAGTTGCTTAAGCCGTTCCGCCGCCCGCAAGCCGCTTTCGCGGTATTTGGGATCTTTAGTGAGATCGTAAGCGTAGACTGAAGTGTAGAAGTTCAGGAAGCCCGTGTCATGATGCACGTCGAATTCTTTGCCAATCAAGCGCGAGTGCCATAGCTCGGCCCAATGACGATAACGCTCATCTTTCGTGCGCCCATAGAGTCTCCACAATTCTCCGATCCAGAAGCCGGCCGTCCAGTAGAAACCCTTCTGCTCGCTCCACTCGCCTGTCTGTTGATCGCCTGCTGTAAAAAAGCCCAGAGCTCCCGAAGTAAACTTGAGATCTTCCGGCTTGGCTGCAGATATAAGCGGCTCCCATTGGCTTGCAGTACGCACGGCCGCCTGGCTCATCAGTTGGATGGCCTGCGCATAGGGCTTATGACCGGCAGGCTCAAGCGTGTCCGCCGGCGCCGGTTGAGGCTCAGCTACTTTCGAGAGAATAGTGATCATCGCGGGTTCTGATCGCTGCGCCGAAAGCTGCTTAACGTAGGCGACAAAACTCTCGCGATTGCTGACCGCGGTCGAAGGAAAGACCAGCGTGCCGTTATTGTTTTTCTCGCTGGCTTTGCTGGCCGTGGTGACCATTGCGTCGCTGCCTTCCTGATCCCAGGCGGCGGCGACATACCAATGGGCTTCACCATTTTGTAACGACACTGAAGCGAGAAGGTTGTCAGCGTTTGAGGAAAGTGCCGCGTTTGCAGGTGAAGTTTCCCCAGGCAGCAGGAGAACCAAACCAAGGTTCTGATCGGGGAGAGACTCAGTCGCGGTGGCACCGGTTTTCAGCACCTGATGACCCCAGCTGCCCACTATCCGAGTAGTCCCACCAACGTCGGCGGAAGTTACCTCGCTGAGTCCCGGTTTGTGCGGCAAGCCGGTGACGAACGTCAAGCCCTCAGCATTCCTGGACGCGATGCGATGTTCAAACCCGCGTTCCCCGGCCCAGATCGTCATGCGACTCGTGAGGTCGACGAGGCGTCCGTTGAAGTTCCAACCTTTGTATCCGACTTCGACTATCGCGCGCACTGGTCCGGTGCTAATGATATTCCACGAACGTTCAGACACGTCCGCCACTTTCACCACTTTACCATCAGCAAGAACGCCAACCGCGCCAATTCCCAGGGCGTCGCCGATCTTGTAAATGTCGCGCCCAAACGGCGACTCTTCATGGTAGTTGTACTCCGGCTGACCAAACAGCTCGAGATAGAGACCGGGCCGCCGTTTACCAAACAAGTCAATCGCATTGCGTTTGTCGAAGTAGATGCGCCAGGCGTTGACGTTTGACTCCCAGGCCAGACCCTCAAACGTCGTTGCAAATTTCGCGTGGGTTTGTGGCGCATAGTTACTGCGCAAGCGCGCGATGGTGACAGGATCACCGAATGCAATCGTCACGATCCGAGTTTGCCGCGGCAGCAATGCGATTTGGAAGGCAAGCTCATCGAGCTTGTGGTCGCCATCGAGGTCGTCAGCTTGCGAGGGTAACTCCGCAGTTTCCAATGTGCGCGCATCTTCTTCGAGCGTGGCCGCGTTGCTGGTGGTGACAATTGCGTCGCCTGCTTTGAAGTCCTCAGCAATACGTTTCAATTCAGCCACGCTAACCACAATATCTTCCGCCGGCCGATTTTCATTGGTGGGATTTGTCACTGCCAGCTTTATGACTTTTATCCGCGACCTCGCCAGGACCGCATTTGTGCTGAAGCACACCACAGCCGCGACGAAGAGCAATTTTCCGAATAGTCGAAACATAGCTTCGGCCTTTCGTGATTGGAACTGCATTCTTTTTGTGTACCGCTTATAGAACTGGTTGGATTTTTCGGTGTGCGGCCACCGTCATTATGTGTTCGTTCATGATGAGAAACGCTCCGAGACCATGAAAGTCATTCGCATTGCGTTTTCTGGCAAAGTAATAAGGCAGGTCAGCGACATTTGTTCCTTCACAAATATCAGTTATGTTGGTGAGCCCATCAGCTCCAAGCGAGATTTTCGAAAGCACTCCCTGATATCCTCGCTCAGCTGTTTTCTGATAGCGCTTAGCCACGTATCCCCGCTTTACCGCCATTGAGATTACGTAGGTGTACATACTCGAGCTTGACGTTTCGAGCCAGTTGTCCGGCAGGTTACCCTTGTCTACTACCTGGAACCACAACCCGCTTTTCTGATCCTGAAATTTCGACCACGCGTCGACGAGTTGCTTAACCTGTGAAATCAATTGTGCGCGTCGCGGGTGGTTTCTGGGCAATATCTCCAGCACCTCAATCAATGTCATGCCAAACCATCCCATGGCGCGACACCAGAATTCCGCTGAATGGTGTGTTACCGGATCGGCCCATTTCGAGGCGCCGCTCTCGTCGTAAGCGTGGAACATCAGGCCTGTTTTTGGATCATTCAAATGGCCGGCATAGATGGTCAACTGTTTCGTAGCCTCATCGTTGGCATATGAGGCGTCGCCAAACAACTTGCCATATCGCGTCAGAAAAGGCAGCGACATGAACACGCCGTCCCCCCACAACTGCCACTCGCGGCTCTTGCTTACAGCATGCCAAAAACCGCCCTCTTTGGTTCGGGGATAGGTGTTGAACCTGGTTCTTATCTTGTCTGCCGCGAGCTTATACTTCACATCCTTTGTTTCTTTGAAAAGCAGTAGTAAGAGATTTCCCGGCAGCATGCTATCGAGGTTATCGAAACTAATGTTGGTTACCTTGCCCTCTTTATCAACATTCGTGACGTTGCCACTCGCATCCACATGCGAATCCACCCAATCTTTGATGTACTGAAGATATCTGCTGTCTCCGGTTCGCTTCCAAACCAGGTATTGGCCATAGAGATAGAGTGATTTCGCGTAACCCCAGGAGCCAAGGTCCGTGACCGTGGGATAGCGCTTCATCGTCGACTCGACCATTGCCTTCGACCAGTCGCTCGCCTCCTTAGTGGCAACATTAGTGGCAACGTCAAAAGCAGACCACCCCTCTGCCTCATCTCCCGGCCACGTGGGAAATATCGGTTGAAACCGAGCGGTCTGCTCGCGTGCGGTCAGAATGTTGGTATGGGCGAGTGACCTTGAAACCAACTGTGTAGATAAAACAACTGCGATTAGAACAGCAACTAATTGACGCCGGTTTACGAAGGGCATAGCTCCTCCCGATGAATCCTGCATTCCGAATTAATTTGTCCCAAGTTGGAACAATATGTTAGAACCCTTTTTTGTTGTCAAGCTTTTTCTCAGAGTCGGCGCAAAAAAAGAATCGGACAAGCTGCGAAATCCTCAAACCATCGCAGCGATCTTGATAGACTCATAAGCAAATGGACCAACTCAGATGGGGATTGATAGGTTGCGGTGATATTGCGCGGAAGCGCGTTGCGCCCGCTCTGCGCGATTTGGCCGCATGCGAACTCCTGGCCGTTTGCCGGAAACGTAGTGAACTTGCCGAAGCTTTTGCCAGAGAATTTGGCGCTCGAAAATGGTATTCGGATTGGCGCGACTTAATAAATGACGAAGAAATTGAGGCCGTTTACCTGGCTACTCCAGTCCATTTGCACGCGGCGCAAACCGTTGCGGCTGCTGAAGCGGGCAAACATGTCTTGTGTGAAAAACCAATGGCCATGAGCGTGACGCAGTGTGACGAGATGCTTGCAGTTTGCCGGGCAAACAAAATCAGGATGGGAGTTTCCTACTACCGCCATTTCTATCCGCTAATCGCCCGCATAAAGAGTCTGCTGGCTTCAGGTGAGATTGGACATCCGGTATTGGCCCAGATTAATGCTTTCGAATGGTTCAATCCGCAGGATAACGATTCGCGTGCCTGGCTTTTAAAGAAGGACTTTGCCGGCGGCGGGCCAATGTTCGATTTTGGCTGCCATCGCATCGAGGTCCTGGCGCACATCTTAGGTCGCATCTCAAAAGTCGCGGCGCTGACTGCCAACGCTCTGTTTGATCGCGAGGTGGAAGACACGGCAACGGCTTCATTTCAGTTTGAATCGGGTACCTGCGCAGTACTGACGGTGACGCATGGCGCTCGCGAGCCGCAAGACTCGCTGGATATATTCGGCTCGGGAGGCTCGATAAGTGTACCGGTGTTGAATGAGGGAACGATGCGCGTGAGAAACGACGAGGGCGAGCGTTGGGAGTCCCATCCTCCGGCCGCAAATCTTCACGAACCGCTAATTACGGATTTTGTTCAGTCCGTCTTTGCCAACCGCGCGCCGAAGATGAGCGGCGAGATCGGGCGAATGGTGGCCAGAATCGAAGAAGCGATATACAGTCATGCGCCAGCCGGGATCGACGATTAAGGACTGACTCTGAAGGCGCGCTCGCTCGCTCTAAAAACTAAACAGGTCGAGCAGCGGTACGTTTGTCGGGGTTCGAGTGAAGTGGCAAGTGGTAACACACTTCCCTTGAGTCCTACGTTTACGACCGCCCGAAATGCGAGGGCCAAAAGAGTGGAGATGACGCGACTACTGGCTCCGCACACGCGCCACAACCCGAAACCCGATGTCGTTTCCGTGGAGGTCGGGTGTATTCCCGTAGCGAATCGCAGAGCGCAGATTGACCGCGAGGCTGTACCACGAACCGCCACGCAAGACCCGGTACTCCTGCTCTCCGCCACTTAACCATGCACTCCCGTCAGTAGGTGCCCCCACGTAGTTCCCGTGGTACCAATCCTCGCACCACTCCCGCACGTTGCCGTGCATGTCATATAGCCCGAAAGCATTTGGTTGCTGTTTTCCAACCGGATGGCTTTGGTTCCCAGAGTTGTGTGCATGCCAAGCCATTTTATCCACGTCGCCCGCGTAATCTCCCGTCGTCCCAGCGCGGCACGCATATTCCCACTCAGCTTCCGTGGGTAGTCGGTATTCAAATTCGTCTTGGCGCGCGCGCGCCTGCTGGTTCAAAATGTTGAGGAAACTCCGCACGTCATCCCATGACACCTGTTCAACCGGCAGTCTATCACCATTAAAGAAACTGGGACTGTTGCCCATTATTTGGTACCACTCAGCCTGCGTCACTTCATATCGTCCCATGTAGAAGCCCTCTTTGATCGTCACCGGGTGAACGGGCTTTTCATCACCGCTGCCGTTGTTTGACCCCATTGTAAAACTCTCGGGCCACAGATAGACCAACTCCATCCCCAACCAATTCTTCGCGATAGTGCCCGCGGGTGGGGGATTCCTGGTTGTTATGAGTGGTTGTTTTTCCTCGTTAGGCTTAGCTCCTTCTTTGCGCGTTGCGTCTTTCCTTGCTGCCTCTTCCAGAGCCCGCAGCCGATTCCTCGCCGAGGCCGCAAACTTTCCCCTGTGATATTTATCCAAATACCTCTTGAAGTCTTGCGGATTGGTGCTGTTCTTGATGGAGTTCCAAAAAGAGATTTCCGCTGAGGCACGGATCGGAGGTGTTGGCGGATGCGCCGGCGGTGGTGTCGGCGGTGGTGTCGGCCTTTGTTCTTGTGGCCCTGAAATCATGCCAACTCGCCGTGATGCTGCGCTCAGGTTGTGAGGAAGACTCAAAGCAAAGACAGAAAGGAAAAGTATCATGCAGGTACTGAAAACAAGGGTCTTTATTTTCATCATTCACCCAACAGCTAATATTTTGCGGTAGTACTAGTTGAACTTGAAATATCTTTAACGCATCGAAACCCGGTTGATATGTATTTAGACGAATCCCCTACAGGCAGCAAACCCAGACGATAAGTAGTGGTCGCCCCATGGTACTTGTCGCTCTTATAGTTTCCACCGCGAACTACTTTTGATCCGGCCGGCGGTTGCGCCGGCAGTTTACCACCTGTATATGCCGCCAAATCGCTTGCGGTCCACTCCCATACGTTGCCCACGATATCAAATGCACCGAACGGCGAAGTGCCTTTGTACAGGCCCACACCAACTATGGCGGTGGATGCGCCGTTAGCATTGGCCAATCCCGGCTTCCATTCATTACCCCAGGGATAACGCCGACCGTCTCCGCCGCGCGCAGCGTATTCCCATTCCGCTTCCATGGGAAGGCGCTTCCCTGCCCAGTTGGCATAGGCGTTGGCCTGATCCCAGGTTACGCCTGTCACCGGAAGTCGGTCCGCGCCGGTGGCGTAAGTGCTATGCACCCAGCCGGGAGGAGACTGGCACTTCCCATCGTCAACACATTTCTTGTAATTCTCAGAAGTAACTTCGAAGAGATCGATGAAGAACGAGTTCACTACGACCTTGTGAGCGGGACGTTCATATTCATCGCCACCATCTTTCGCGTCACGACCCATCGTGAACTCCCCTCCAGGCACGTAGGCCATTTCGGCTGGGGGCGTGCGGATCGACTCGCCGCCAGCAACTTCCTGGCGTCCCTTATCAGTGTTCTGATTCTTTTGTCCTTGTTCCTCAGTAGAGGATCCAGTCCCTGCACGTTTCACCACCAATAATTGGTACCCAGCCATGATGACAACCATTATTACAACCAGCGCCGATCCAACAATCAGGATCAGGTTTTTCCAAGGAAAGACTCCGAGTGTTACGGGACCTTGAGGCAAATCCTGTGATCTATTTGCCGCGGCGCGAGCGCGCTTCTCGTCGTCGAGCAGTCGCTCGGCTTCTTTTTGGCCCGCAAGTTGGCGAGCCTTTTCTTCTTCCGCAGCTGCAACTAAGGCCGCTTGCAATTCGCGTTGCTTTCGTTCTTCCTTCACTTGAACTTCTCGCAAACGATTAGCTTCTTCCGCCGCCGCAGGTCCGAGCGTATCTTTGATGTCGATTACCAAACTCTGAAAGACATCGTCTGTTTCGCTGCCATCCCATTTCGAAAGATCCGCTGCCTGCAAATTGCGAAAGCCTAACGGCGGTTCGACATCCTCTTCAATGAAGACAGGGATTAAGATGTTACGCCGGCGACCAGTTTCGGCTTCCTCTATTACCCAGTCGGAAGTAATGGATGATTTAGACCAAAGAACAACGAGGCACTGCGCCAGGTTGAGTTTCTCGCCAATCACTCCACGCCAGGTTTTCCCGGCAGGGATTTTTGGATCCCAGAAAACATTCCATTCCTGAGCCTCCAGGGCGCGGGCGAGCCTCCGGGCGCTTTCCTTGTCTTCGCGCGCGTAGCTGATGAAGATGTTACTCATCCGAAGTAACCCGTTGGCGTGGAACCGAAATGCCTCCGTAAGACGCGAGGTCGGAGGATTGGTGAATGTGTCCGGCTAAAGTGTGGCACGTGGACCACCAGTGCATGCTCAGTCGCGCGGGCGCATTATATATGGATTACATGAAAACGCTAAAGAATCCATGTTCAACCAGACAGCGCGCATATTTCAATTCGCCTGCCCAGATTCTGGACGATTGGTGTTGGTTTTCGGCCAGGAGTTTATGAATCACTTAATCCGTGTATCGTGAGTGTCTTCGCCGACATGCCCCCATCGGATTCGACCCAAACTATCAGGCACGGTAGTCCGAATAAGGTATCATTGCTATAACAATGGTAATCGTGAGGGTTACATGATCGAATTGCCGGACTCAGACGAAGACTTGCTGCGTGAGTGCGAGGTGGAGACGTTTCGTTCGAGTGGGCCGGGAGGCCAGCATGTAAACAAGACGGAAAGCGCGGTCCGCCTCCGGCATCTGCCTTCTGGCGTGGTCGTAACGTCGCAACAAGAACGCAGCCAGCACCGAAACAAGTCGCTGTGCCTGAAAAAGCTTCGCAAGCGGGTCGAGAAATTAAACTATCGTCCCGCCAAGCGGGTCCCTACTCGCGTCCCAGCGAGCGCGAAGAACCGCGCGCTGGAAGAAAAAGGCCGTCGCTCTCAGATCAAGCGCTTGCGTTCCAAGCCCTCAATGGATGAGTAACTTTCGCCCTTTCAATAATTTCATCGTGAGTGTTGGCCCCGCTCGATCCTCTCGCTCAAGCCATGCAGCCGATCATTTGTCTCAGGTGCTATCATTAGACAAAGGGAGAAACTCCAGAATGATAACTGTCGCCAATCGCATCTACGTTAAGCAGGAGTATGCCGACGCCTTCGAGCAGAGGTTTCGGGAACGAGCTGGACTCGTGGACAAGATGCCGGGGTTCATTTCCAATCACGTATTGCGACCCGTCAACGACGGGGAGCCTTACGTAGTTTTCACCTTCTGGAATACTCGGCAGGACTTTCTCAACTGGGTGCGGTCAGATGCGTTTGTTAAAGGCCACGCGCAATCAGGTACTCTGCCGAAGGATGCATTCTCACAGTCAAACGTGTTGGAGATGCACGAGGTTGTCCAGGATTCTACGCGGCCGGATTTGGAACCAGAGCCGCATGGTGGACCATTCAAGATGCATTAGCTTTGGAGTGCAACTGAGGCCGCTTTATATACTATCGGCTTGCTGTGTGAAGTTCTAGAGAATTAAAAATGAGAGGGGCTAATGCCTGTTCGTGCTCAGCAACTGAAGTTTGAAGTTACCAACCCCCGAAGAAACAAAATCTAGATGAGCAGCGAAACCATTACCGCTATTCGCGAACCCACCTATCAGGCGGCCCGAGCAGTGGCCGAGACCGTCAAGGCTCACTTCGCTCAACACATCGCTGCTGCACGCCAGCGCGGTGAGCAGGAACTCGCACCTGAACCAGATATAACGGCAATCGAAACGATCATCGACGCCACCTTCTGGGCAAGTCTGCGGCGCGAGGAAGGCAATTCCCCGAAAATTTCGCTGGCATTCTTTCCGCACGAGCAGGTGCCCCAACCACTGATTTTTGAGCGGCCCCTTTCGCTCGCAGCCGCTACCCTAACAAAGCTTGGACCGGCGGTTGAGCGTCCTGGAATCCATCTAGGCGTCTGGCGTGATCGGGGTGGTGAGTTGCAGGTATGGGGCGCCACGCGCAAAGTGCCGAGTTTCTGTTTTGTTCTGGAAGTTATTGAACCCGGTTTGCTGGTAGTCAAGCATCGTCGCATGGACGGTTTCGGCAAGTTTGCCAACGTGGTAGTCCTCAAGGGCGACCAGGTGAAGGTCGTCGATGAAAAAGGGGCAAGCCTGCCAGACTGTCCAGCGCTTCTTAAGTCGTTACTGCCGTTCACTTCACCTGGCTCCTGGGACCACAAATTCAATCTGCTCGTACAACTTGCCGCCTCAATGCGCGCCCACGGCCACGGCGGCTCGTTGCTGGTCGTGCCAACCGGCACCGAAGCGTGGCGACAGTCGATCGTGCACCCTATTCTCTACGCAGTCACGCCTCCTTTTTCAGCCCTGACAGAGCTAATGCGGCAGGAGATTGACGAAACTAATGAGAACGCGTTGACTGCCGCAGTGCGACGGGCAGTGGACACTGTTGCCGGTCTCACCGCGGTGGACGGCGCCACCGTAATGACTGACCAATATGAAGTGCTGGCATTCGGCGGCAAGATAAGACGACCCGAGGGCAGTCCGTCGGTGGAACAGATGGTGGCCACCGAGCCCATCGCCGGGGACCGGGCTGTTATTATTCATCCTGCGCAGAACGGCGGGACGAGACACCTATCGGCGGCGCAGTTCGTACACGATCAACGCGACGCGCTAGCGCTGGTAGCATCGCAGGACGGTCGCTTCACAGTCTTCGCGTGGTCGCCTTGCGAGCAGATGGTCCATGCCCATCGGGTGGATACATTGTTGCTATGATCGATTTCGACAGGAGAAGGAAAGAAAGCTCATGAGCACGCCTCTTAACATGCACGCAGCACGAACGGCGCTCAATCAGGACCCGGAGCTGCGGAAGTGGGTTGAAGGATGGTTAAAGAACAAAGAGCGCTTGGCGCAGGTGACAATGGCAGACGAGGAGTTTGAAAAGCATTGGCTCTACGTCCGTCCCGAGAAAATGCACGAGGGCGCGCTGGAGGGAGTCGCCGCTTATCACATGCGCGACGCTTGAACCTGAGAGTCATCTATTACTATTCCTATCTTCGTTAACGTCGTTCTCCTGGAACCCTCACGAGGATCTTCACCCCCATCCCACACTGAAAAATTCATGCTGCCATTGCAGCGACAAGTATCGTTCTGCCTCCTCGGGTTTCATGCTTACCTTCGTGAATGATTTGGCGTCAAACTGATTGACTGCCTTCAAAGTGACGATTCCCAGCGCTCGGCATTCTCATGCTTGCTGGGCCTCAGAAATCTAAAATACCTGCCAAAAAGGCTTTCTTTTAACTCCTAAATCAAAAGGTACGCGGCTTGCCGTAGTGGCCGCGGAAGCGATTGTGCGGTCGCCGAAAGCAACACTGAGAATGACCGCATATTGCCGGGAGAGGCTTGAATGAAAAATAATAAACGATACCCCGTCGGCTCACTCATAACTGCCTTAACGCTAATGGTTTCACTATGCTTGGGCATTCTAGTCATGGATACCGCCAAAGCGCAGTCCCTGAATGCCAGCGCCAGCACGAAGCCAAATAGCCCGGCACTGGCCCGCTATACACGAGATCTGACTAAACTGGCTCAGCAGGGCAAACTCGAAACCGGCAACGGGCAGGAAACTGCAGTTGGTCGTGTCATTCAGATCTTCTCGCGCACACAGCAGAACAACCCAGTGTTGATTGGCGAAGATGGCTCCAACCCAACAGCAGTTGTCGAAGGCCTTGCACAACGAATCGCGACGGGTCGCGTGCCTGGGAATTTACGCCAGACCCGCGTTTACAGTTTAAACCTTGAGGCGCTGCTGGCAGGTGTTAAGACCACCGAGGATCTTCAAGGGCGGTTGCAAGCGGTATTGTCGGAGGCGTCTAGTGACCAGGGAAATTCGATTCTCTTCGTAGACACATTCTATCAATTCGTCGGCAAATACGCCGAGCAGACCGTGTCGGCGATGCTTACAGAAGCGACCGTTGGCGGCAAAGTGCGTCTTATTGGGGCGACCTCGCGCAGCGCTTACGACGAATACATCGCCACTGATGCGAGGCTTGATAGTCTCTTCCAGCAGGTTAACCTCGACGAGTTCAAATCATCGGACACAAGTGAAAACCAGGATGCCGACAAGGGCGGTGACGGTTTCAAGGGTGAAAAGATATCTGATGACCTGCGTGAGCTGATGCAAAGCGCCCGTGGCGGCAAGAATCGCGTCAGTGTCATTCTGCAGGTTGACGATGTAAGAAGCGGCCAGCTAAATGACTTGTTCAATCGTTACGGTATCGAAGTAAATGCCGCGATGCCACGTCTCGGCACACTTACAGTGGAAGTGCCCGTCAAAGCTCTCGAAGAACTGGCGGCGCGCGGCGAGGTTCATCATATCTCGGCCGACAGAGAAGTGCGTGCTTTCGGCCATGTTACCGCCACAACGGGCGCGGATGCTGTTCGTCAACAAACCACGACCTCAGCATTTGGCTTCACAACGAGCTACACGCTTGATGGCTCGGGCATTGGTATCGCCGTGCTCGATTCAGGTGTTGATACCACTCACAAATCGTTCCTGGGCACTAGCAACACCTCGCGGGTGGTTTTCAGCAAAGATTTCACGGGCGAAAATCGCGTCGATGATCCTTACGGTCATGGAACGCACGTCGCCGCAATTGCGGCCGGCAATGGTCGCGTTGCCGGTGGCAAATTCACCGGGATTGCTCCCAACGCCAAGATCATTAATCTTCGAGTATTGAATTCAACCGGCGCGGGTTCTGTGTCGACCCTGCTCGACGGCCTAAACTGGGTTATGAACAACCGGACGACTTACAACATTCGCGTTGTCAACATCAGCCTGGGAATGCTGGCTGTTGACTCATATCAGAATGACCCGGTATGTCGCGCGGTCAGGAACCTGACTGATGCAGGCGTCGTCGTCGTAGCCGCCGCAGGTAACAACGGTAAGAACAGTGCGGGTGAGAAAATATATGGGGAGGTGCACTCCCCTGGCATCGAGCCATCCGCAATCACGGTTGGCGCGTCGAACACGTTCGGAACTAATGGGCGCGCAGACGATGTGATAGCAAGCTATAGCTCTCGTGGTCCCACGCGCGGTTATTGGACCGGCACTGATGGCGTCAAGCATTACGACAATCTTATTAAACCTGACTTAGTAGCTCCCGGCAACAAGATCGTTTCAGCCGAATCGGAGAATAATCACCTGGTCGCGCAGCATCCTGGGCTGCATGCTTCGCTGGTTGGCGGACTGCTAAACCGCAAACAGATGTACCTGAACGGCACCTCAATGGCGACTCCAATGGCGGCTGGTGCCGCGGCACTTTTGTTTCAAGCCAATGCGAAACTCACACCGAACCTGGTCAAAATGGCTTTGATGTACACAGCCCAACAGCTTCCTGGATTCAATACGTTTGAGCAGGGAGCGGGCGAAATAAATATTGAAGGTGCAGTGAGATTGGCGAAGCGGGTGCGCACTGACCTGCTCCCGACTACAGCTCTCGGCACTCCGCTCTTGACCGCAGGCACGCCTCCGGTTCCGCAGACTACCATTTGGGGGCAGACCTTTACCTGGTCGCAGGGAATTGTACTGAGCCATACCTACGCTACCGGAACCGGGCTGATTACCAACTATCAGAAGGTTTATGGCCTTGGTGTACTGCTGAGTGACGGCGTACTGCTGAGCGATGGGGTGCTGATAAGCGATGGGGTACTCCTCAGCGATGGTGTATTACTCGCCGACAGTATTGTTACCAGCAACGGCGTCCTTCTTGGCGATGGCACCTTCCTTTGTAGCAATGGTGTGTTACTGGGCGACGGTGTGTTGATCAGTGACGGCGTGCTCCTGGGCGACGGCGTGTTGATCAGTGACGGTGTATTGCTAGGTGATGGCGTGTTGCTCGGCGATTCCTACTTGCAAGCGCAAGCTTCGACCATAAGCGGCGACGAAACGTCTTCTTTGGAATTGGCCGTAGACATTGGAATTGATTACCTGGGTCTCTAAGTGGGAATGACCCTCGAAAGGAAATCATGAACAATCAACTCACAACGACTACGGAGCACCACATGACACAGATTGAAAACACCCAATCCTACAACTCGTTGATGACCACGGTTATGGCGGATACACCCTATCTGCCGGCGGCCGACGTCACGGTTACTGCCTTCGAACTGACAGAAGATGATCGTAACGAAGTTCTCGCTTTCCTGGCGGAACGTCCGAGACAGACTGTCTGCATAACAGGATTCATTCGCGACAACGGATTGGTGAGCCCTCACAATCGAGGCACCTTCTATGGCTGTCGCAACTCAGAAGACAGGCTGGAAGGAGTGGCATTGATCGGGCACGCTACGCTTATCGAAGCTCGCACCTCACGCGCTATGCGGGAGTTTGGGCTGGTTGCACAAACTCATAAGCGCACGCACATGATCATGGGAGAAGTGGATGCGGTCGAGGAGTTCTGGAACTACTATGCCGACGAGGGGCAGGAAATGCGGCGTGCCTGTCGGGAACTGTTGTTTGAACTGCGTCATGCAATGGACGTCCCCGGGGAAATCGGAGACTTGCGGCGCGCAAATCTCGCTGATCTTGATCAAATAGTACCGGTGCAAGCGGCAATGGCGGAAGGTGAAAGCGGCGTTAATCCGTCGGAGGTTGACCCCGAAGGCTTTCGCGCCAGATGCGCACGTCGAATAGAGATGGGCCGCGTATGGGTTTTGGAACAAGACGGGAAGCTCGTGTTTAAGGCCGACATCCAGTCTGACACGCCAGACGTCATCTACCTCGAGGGTGTCTGGGTGTCCCCAGTTGAGCGCGGCAAGGGGATCGGCAGGAAGTGCATGAGGCAACTCTGTCGCGACTTGCTCACCCGCACGGGCTCGATTTGCTTGTTAGTGAACGAAGAGAACGAGCGCGCACAGACGTTCTACCGGATGTGCAATTTTAAGATGCGTGGTGTCTACGACTCTATCTTCCTGCGACAGAACTAGTCGTCAGTAGCTTGGGGGTTTTCGAAGCCCAACAGTTTGCATGAGAAATAACAAGGATTGAGCCCGCTCTGGCGGGCTCTTTCTTTTAACGGAGCGCTGTTGATTGCTCTCTTAACTGAGGTTTCGGTTGCTGACTGCTATTTCAAAGAGATATTTTAGAACTCTACTGTTCAAACGTTGATCAATTCAATGCTCGTATCTGGTTGGATTTGATCTACTTGACTCCGATGGAGGTTGGAATCGATTTCAATTCATTGAGACGAACCAAACGGCTTCAGCCTGTGTGAAAACGGGCACGGTAGTGACCGCTGCCACACTCAACTTTAGCCGCGCCGCTCAACTACAGAACCGTGAGCGGGCCGGGGTCCCCGGCGCGGCAGCCGCGCTGGGGTGGTGGTAGCGACCGGATGCTACACTCAACCGCCGACTCGCTCGAAGAAGTTATGGCTGAACAGGACTTAATCAAGGCCGTCAACTATGTTTGTATGACCATGGCGAACCTTGACCTTGACTAAAGCGGTGACGTTGAGCGTAGCATCCGGTCGCTACCACCACCCCAGCGCGGCTG
>DASXQM010000164.1:0-6072 GCA_036507195.1 Pyrinomonadaceae bacterium
ACTGTAAAAGAATACGTCCTCCCAGGCGGCTCCCTTCTTGCGGACTCCTCTAACTTTCGTCTTGTGTTGCTTACGCAGTGACGTGACGGCGCCGGTCTGTGTCAGTTGGATGTCATCATCGGGCCGGACCACTACAGTCCAGATCGTTGCGTCGCCCAGCACTGCAGGATTGACATTCAAGTTGTTGACATCCTTGAAGTGAAGCATCGAAAAGTGTCCAATCTTCACGGGTGGTTGCCCCGATTTCTTATCACTGTCCTTTCCAAATCGCACGGTGCCGACATCGCAGGCATATACATCGAGACCTCCTATCGTTTTGAAGTCAGTCGCACCGTGGTTCAGCCAGTTAGGACCATCGCCGAGCACTCCGCGGACCTCGCCCAGATTGGACCAGATATTTCGAGGGTCGTGTTTGGCAACTTTGATGGGCCAGTCGAAATACTTAGGCGCACCTCTTCCTCCGCCTCAGCCCTGACAGTTCGTCAGGATAATCACAATAGCAAGAACCAACAATGAACTGAGTCGTTTCATTTGATTCCCTTCACTTAGCACGACCGATCGTGACCAGTTCGTTTTTGGCAATGGAACACCTATTCCTGTTTCACTGAAGCTTGGACGAGAATTTCGCGCGAGACCTGAGAAACGTTTCGTCTCCCTGGTGCTTCGCCTGGGCGGCGGTGAACCGCTGCTCGGCCTGCCGCACTTCATACCTTATCCCGAGTTGTTGAGTCGTTTCTTTCCGGGCGATGCTTTGAGCTGGTACGAGCCCGGAACCGGCGCCATGTTGTTTCCCTTCAAAACACTCGCTATGGTGACAGGTCTGATTCTCCTTCCGGCCGTTTCCCGCTTGACGGCTTATTGGAGCGCTCCACTGCCTCTAAGAAACGTCGCGACTGAAGACTGACCGATTTGATTGCCATTTCAAGGCATCTCCATTGACTCTGATAAATAAAGTTGGCGCAGCCGAGGAAGAGGATTCCTGGTGATTAAATTGGGACGGTACGGATTGGACAAACAGATAATCTTAAAGCTGATTATTGTCATGCGGGCGTCGACACGTCGGCCACGTTAGAGGTGTGCCGGCCATCGGCGGCGCGGTCTGCCGCCAGCTGCATGGCGCGTCCGCCCTTCGCGTTTTCGCGCCTTTGCGGTTGAATTTTCTCTTACAGCTTCTTGTGCCGGCGGAATTCATTCGGCGTCAAGACGCCGTCGTGGTTTCGGTCGAGCGCGAGAAACAGGCCGCGAACTGTGCGGCCTTCTTTGCCGAACCGGAGCAAACCCAGAGATTAAACGCCCGGAGCGGGCTGGCCGCAGCAGCGCAAGCCGCGGCGCCTTTTGCCGCGGCTGCAGCGAAGGCCAGACCGCGGAGGGCCTCCGCTTCCTGTCGCGCTCAGTAAGAACCTATACTTGCAGGACGACGTCTGTAAGTAAGCCGCCAGGTTCACTGACGGCAACTGTAGCTACTGCGCTGGCCATTCTGTGGATGCCTATCCCATCGGTGGGCCCGCGAATTGACGAGCTGCGCAGCTTTCGCTACGCTTTCTCACTTCTATGAACGAGAAAACTCAGTCTGGCGGCTCACAACACCTCCTTCCCGTTGAAGCAATCCAGCAGAGAATCTACTTGATTCGCGGGCAAAAGGTGATGCTGGATCGGCATCTGGCGGAACTTTATGGTGTAAGACCTATCGCCCTAAGACAACAGGTAAAAAGAAACTCCGATCGGTTTCCCGATGATTTTATGTTCCAGCTCTCGAAAACTGAGACTGACCTGTTGGTATCACAAAATGTGATACCTTCGAAACGCAGCTTGGGCGGCTACTTTCCCTACGCCTTTACCGAACAAGGCGTGGCGATGCTTTCAAGTGTCCTTCGCAGCAAACGGGCGGTTCAGGTCAATATTTTGATTATGAGGGCGTTTGTAAGATTTCGTGAGCTTCTCGCTACACACAAAGACCTGGCCAGGAAGCTAGAAGAGCTGGAGCAAAAATTTGCCAGCCATGATGTCCAAATCAAGGCAATCTTTGACGCCATCCGAGAATTACTGGAACCGCGGAAACCCCCACGATCACGACAAATCGGCTTTCAGCCAAAGAAAGGGTAGACTCCTGCTCCTTTGAAACCTCTTCCTGCGTTGCTCCTCCGCTCTTCATTCAAAGTGACAGGCAACTCTTGGTGAGTTGCGTGAGCGGTAACCTCTCTTCTTTCTTTTAGTTCACACACGGTTCAGAGCTGTCAAATTTTCTATTCACGGGAATTGCCTGCCAGCCGACACTGCCGGTTTCCAGAGATTGGCTGTTACGTTAAAAGTCAAAACAACGACTACTCCTCTTGAAAGGCATGGAACTATGGTGCGACCCAGTATCAAAGAGTTTCTCATGATTACACGCCGTGTCGCGCTGCCCCAATGGACTAAAAAATGAAAAGGATTAAAACACCGACAACATGCGGCCATACCGTAGCCCACGTGCGACATTCGAGAAGGGAGCCAAAGCGGCCGGTCTAAGTTGGGTGGGCCTGCACGACCTGCGCCACTTCAGAGCCACTCAGTGGGTCGTGCGAGGCGTCGACCTGAGAACGGTCAAGGAGCTTCTGGGCTACGCCGATATCCAGACCACCATGCGCTACGCCCATTTTGCAGCTTCTCACGCGATGCAGTCGGTGCGTGAGGCGCAGAAATCCGAGATCGAAGAAACTGCTCGAATTTCGCAGCATTCCCGACCGCGGGCGAAAAGCGGGCGAAAAACTTGAACCTTGGATGCGTGGTATTTCGTGGCTTCCGGTAAGTGCTTGATTTTGTTGGTGCCGAAGGGGGGATTCGAACCCCCACACCCTTGCGAGCGCTAGCTCCTGAAGCTAGTGCGTCTGCCAATTCCGCCACTTCGGCAAGCTGCAGGAAAGGATGTGAGTATATCGAAAATGTGCGGGAGGAACAACGAGGCCTTGCCGGATTGATTTGCCACGAAGACACGAAGGGCAATGATTTATCGAGAAGTGTCACTTCTGCAGCATCATGATCGAGTTATGAGAAGTAGCACTCTAAACAAAACACGTGTCCTTCGTGTCTTCGTGCCTTCGTGGCAATTCATTCGTCACAATTACGGCGGCGCGTACAGGCTGGGGATTCGTCTGCTGCGGTAAACGGACCATCCGAATGGACGCGACTGGGACTCGTCGCCGACAATCAACTCGAATACCTTGCGCGCCGGCCGGGTGTGGGTGACTTCAACGATGCGGGCCCATCTTCTTGCGCCGGGAACGTTTTCCATCGGAGCTCCGTCAACATCGGTGATGCGCGCGCTGTCGGTCACAAGCACGTTGCCGGTGTCCGGCAACCAGGACGTGCCTCCCCCGAAGGGCGAGTAAAACGCCTCGTCTTCCGGCCCGCCATAAGACCACACTTCCGAGACAGTGCGGCCAAGCTCATCCACCTTGTACTCGACAGCCCGGCTGTAGCTTTGAGCCGTCGTCATCGGCGTCTCGAAAGGTCTGGCGCGGAAATTGCCGTTGTCAAACAGGAGAATCGTTCCTTCCGGCGTAATAACCGAGGCATGCTGATGATAAGGCCACTGAAGCTTCCCCACGGGCTGCAGGAGAAACCGGTCCCATGGCGGCTTCCATCCGCCATGGTTTCCCAAAATCCACTGCAGCGCCCCGGTTTGCCGGCTTATCTTCACCAGAGCATCCTGATGCCTCAGCGACAAAAGAATAGAATCGTCGGATGCGTCGTGGAATACCGCATTCCCATGAGTCCAATCCCTGGTGCTGTCTCCTGTCGCTTTGTAGAGCGAATTCCAAATGCCACCCAGCGATCCGTATCCGATTCGGTACGGGTCCAACAGATCAAATAAGGACAACCGATTCACGATCCGGCCGTCCGGAGTAACTTCGATAATCACGTCGGCGACGACGTTGGCCGTTTCCGCAGGCGCTGACGGATCCTCTTCACTGCCCGGATAATTGTCCAAACGGCGAAGTTCAGTGCTCAATACGAGGAAGTCTCCATCCGGAAGCTCGCGGATGTCGTGATGAAATGTGTCCGTGTTCACCGGGATGACGCCTGCCGGCCCCAAGCCGCCTCGACCCGTCGGGCGCCACTGCCGAAGTGTGTTTCCCATCCAATCAATCTCGGTGGCGCCCGACGAGTGCAGGTACAACAGGTTCCCGTTGCTCAGTTGGGTCACATCGCCTATGGGATGATCCGCTTGAAAATACCAGACCACTTCTCCCTGCTCATCCACAGCCACCACGAGACCATAAGATGGGCTCTCGTACCGGCTCACGTTGAACAGAGTAAGGCCCGGTTCCATGTTGGACGGTTCGCTGATCCTGGCTCGAAGCGGGGGGAAGTCGCCCGGCAGTGGACTCGTCTGAATTTCCAGCCGCTCAGGTCTGGTAAAACTGTTCCCTCTCCTGTCAGTCACAGTGATCGAGATGCTGTACTTTTTCCCTGGAGAGAGTTGCAGTACGTGAAGCGTATGCCTCCGGCTCAATGGGCCGTCGAAAGAAACACGGCGGGACTTGATGCCATCGCTCATCGCCAGTGTCGCTCTCACCGGCCTGTCTGCAAGAAACTCGACAAGAGCGGCCAGAGGTGCCCTTGGATTGGGGTTGGGTTTAATAGACGGACCTTCCACGAACATGGGGACGCTGTCGCGACGGTCCGTCCGCGGATTCGATCCAGCTTCCTGCCTGATCCCGGAAGCGATGTGTGGGGCAGCCAGAGATGTCAGAATGCAAACGAGAGTGAATCGCTTGAAGAAGCTCATCGCATGGTCTTGGCGTTCTTAGCGTTCTTGGCGGTTCAAACAGCATAGCAGAGTCTCATGGGCGCGCCTAAGGCAGAAAGCAGAAGGCAGAAGGCAGGAGGCAGGAGGCAGGATGGGAAAAAAACTTTACGAATTCAAATTCCACGTTATTCTTCATTGCCACCAAAGAGAGCATGCCTGACAGTTTGAAATTGGCGAAAGTTGAAATTTGTCGACGCCTGGGCTCGGCCGATGAAGCGGATCTTGGTCTGCCAAGCCTGGATACCCTGGGCTGGCGAAAGCTTCTCAGCTTTCTAGACGAACACGGGCTGACGCTTCTCTTCCGGCGAAAATTCCCGAATGCCTCTCTGCCCGATTGGGTGAATCAAAGACTGGAGCAAAACTTCGCGGAAAACAGCAAACGGTACGACTCGATCCTGTTCCAACAGCGGAAGATTTTGCGGGCATTTGCCGCGCAAAATATCGACGCGACGCTGCTCAAAGGCCTGGCGATCGCCCTGCAGGCTTATCCGGATATGCGCGATCGGGTGCAATACGACCTGGATTTTTTTATCCGGCCCGCACAGTTGCAGCAGGCCGCTCGCGTTTGCCTGGACAGCGGTTATCAGCTCGACAAGGAGCAAACGCCGGATCACATCTGTATGGTCCCGCCGGAAACATACGTCTGGCGCGGAAATTTTTTTGACCCTTTGATCCCGCTCAAGATCGAATTGCACGGCCAGTTGTGGCACGATCGTTATTACATCGATCTGTCCGGGCTGTTATCAGAGCCGGAGACAATCGCCGCGCAAGACGTCCGTTTGCAGCCGGCGCGGTTACTTTCGGCGGTCGATCAGTTTGTATTTCTCAATCTACACTTCTTCAGGCACCTGTTTCAAAACCAGGTGCGGCTTTCCCATCTCTACGAAATGGGCGTCTTTTTGAAGGATGCGCGTATTTGGTCCGACGCAATGGACCGTGTCGGCGAGCGGTTGTCTGCGCGCGGGATCTTGCTTCTGAATCTTCATTTAGTATTGCAATTATTCCGGTTGCCCAAGCAAACCATGCCTGTTGGCGCCGACGAATCGGATCTGCCTTTTCCGGTGAGGACCTGGTTGCGAAACGATGCGGTTAACGATCTGATTTCTCGCTTCTACGGAAATAAGAACCATGTGTTACTGCAGATGGAATTCAGCGGCGCGCGCCGGCAGGTCCTCAAAAGCGCTCTGGCGGTGCATCGCTTACCCAACCCGGCCCGTGTCGAATATGAGATGCAGCATTCGACTTACAAGAATCTTTCAGTTCAGTACATTATTTACACGGTG
>DASXQM010000165.1:0-14406 GCA_036507195.1 Pyrinomonadaceae bacterium
CGGCCCGCGGGAACAAAGAAGGAGACTCTGCACCGGCTTGCGAAGTTCAACATTACGACTGGTCTGGTTTCGATCGCCGGGAATCTGTTCCTGATGAATCTCCTTGTAGGACACTTCCGTCTGCCGATCATTGGCGCCAACCTGGCCAGCGTTGCGGCTTGTTCGATACTCAGCTTTATTCTCGCCGATCGCATTGCGTTTGATTTGGATAAAACCGATAAGGCCGCTTGACGTTGCGCTCGATCCACGCGTACAAACCTATGAATGACGGAGCTACAAACAGACGGTTCACCTTCCGCCTCCAGGGCCGTTGAGACTTTCGATCTCGTGCGACGCTTTCAGGATTTTGTAGCCGTTGACAACCTCAACCTGGTTGTCCGGCGCGGAAGCTTCTTTGGCTTTCTCGGCCCCAACGGCGCCGGCAAATCCACCACGATAAAGATGCTTACAGGCTTGCTTGCTCCCACGAGTGGGAGGATTCGCGTGCTCGGCCGCGATCTTTCCGTGGAACCCCTGGAAGTGAAACGAAGGATTGGGGTCGTTCCCGAAGATCTGAATCTTTTTGAGAGACTGACCGGCGCCGAGATGCTTGCTTTCACGGGAAGAATGTATGGCCTGCAAAAAGGAGAGATTGCCGGGCGCTCGCCGGAGCTTCTCGATCTCATGGAACTCCGCAACGAGCCGCGCAAGCTGATTGTTGAATACTCGCATGGGATGAAGAAGAAACTTTCTCTGGCCTGTGCCTTGATTCATCGCCCGGCAATTCTTTTTCTCGACGAACCTTTTGAGGGTATTGATGCGATTGCCTCGCGCACGCTGAAGGACCTGCTCTCCCGGCTCACCGCGCGTGGCCTGACAGTTTTCCTGACTTCCCATGTGCTCGAGATTGTGGAGAGGCTCTGCACTGATATCGCAATCATCTCGCAGGGCAAGCTGCTCGCATCGGGGTCACTTAATGAGCTGCGAAAGGGAATCCAACTTGACGGCCAACAAGCCGACCTCGCGGGTCAACACAAGGGACCAATCTCCCTGGAGGAGTATTTCATTCACGTAGTTGGCGGCGAGCGCAGCACCGGCGAAGAAGAAGTGCTGCAGTGGCTGACATAGGGTTGTTTTGCGCAATTTTGAGCGCCGGATAAGATCCGAATTCTCGTTCCTATGTCGCAGATCCGCCGTATAATACTGGTGCGAGCCAGCTATGCCATTGCCGGGAGTGTGAGGTCTTTATGAACACTATTCCTATGCTCTTTAACCTGATGCTTTTCCTGGGAGGTCCCGACCCAACTCCAGATGTCGCTCCAACCGATTGGACTCTCCTTTATTTCTTCGCAATCGTCCTTGTCGTACTTGTCGTGTTTGTCGTCATTGTGGGGGGCTTTCTGCTCTTTCTGGTGAGAAGAAAAAAGCGGAAAAGTGAATCCAAAGATGTCCGCGAAACGATGTTTACGGCTCCTCCCGGGACTGAGTCGGAGCGTGTTCCTGCGCCAAGCAATCAGTCTTACGACTTGCCTCTCAGTAGACCAGGTCAACCTCAAACTGCGAAGGATTCACAACCCACGCCAGCGATCTTCATTGCCTACCGTAGAGAGGATAGCACTGATGTTACCGGGAGAATCTATGACCGGCTTTGCCAGCATTTTGGGAAACAGAATGTATTTAAGGACGTGGACTCTATCCCTTTAGGGGTTGACTTCAGAAAACACTTAGGCGATTCGGTGGGCCAGTGTGATGTCCTGCTTACAGTTATCGGGAGGCAATGGTTAGCCGGGGATAGAGGTCAACGCCGTCTCGATGACGTCCATGATTTCGTCAGAATAGAGATGGAGGCCGCCCTTAAGCGGGATATCCCACTAGTCCCCGTGTTGGTACAAGGGTCATCCATGCCAGGCCCGGAGGATTTACCTGAAATACTCCAGTCACTCGTGTACCGCAATGGGATCCCTGTGCGGCCTGACCCCGACTTTCACCAGGACATGGATAGGTTGATAAAAGGGATTGAGGGATACTTGAAGAACAAGAGCAATAGGTAACAACTTGAGTCGAAGAACGAGCGATTGACCCAGCCGCCACAAACCCCACGAGGTGAGATATGGAATACTTCACCCGGTTGCGCAACTTCTGGTTTCCTGACTTGAATGCATTATGGTGGTTACTTCTTGCCCTGCCGGCGCTGTATTTCTTTCAGACCACCGTACATGAAGGCACACATGCCACGGCTGCGCTCGTCGTCACCGGCAACTTTCCCAAGTTGGCGCCCTTCCCACACAGAAACTCGCCCAGCGGCAACTTCCTTAACGGGGTGACGCTCGGCGATTCCTCGACAGTAGTCACCATGGTTGAGCGAACAAGCTGCACTAGTCCGACACGAAGTAGAACTCAAAGACTGGCAGGATTTCCAGCCATGCCGCAATTCCTCGACTTGGGTCTAATCGTCCTTTTCTCAGTCTTGTTTTTCTTCACTACGTTTACAAACCCCTTCGTGAGATTTGCTTTGCGACTTTGGTTTCTCGGAGCCTGCATCGATTTTATGTACAACACGGCCCGCGGCTTGATCGCGGGCTGCAATATAGCCACGGACTGGAGCAAATTCATGGTCGGCAGCGACATTAATCCAGCCCTATTTGCTTTCATGACGTGGGTCTTCTGGTTGGCGATTCTCTCTCACTTCGTTTGGGTTTACTGGTCTGGATGGGGCCGCGAAACCGTACCCTCTACCGGGTTTTGGGACTACCGGTGGATTGCGTTTATTCTGGGCTGTCTGTCACTGGTCGCGGTCTTGCTCTCGATCTTCGTCAACGATTCGGCCATCGTCAAGGATTCAGCCGAGTTCATTGTGCCACTGATAATTCAGATCCTGGCGCTCTGTTGGTACTGGATTTATTTCGGCCTTACCTTCAAATACCGGGAGTGACATTCACGACAAGAGGGAGCAACTCCCCATGCAATCCGCCGCCTCGCGGATTAGTTACTGGGACAGGGTTGCGGACGAGAAGCGTTTCTCGCATCCGCTGCATCTGGATTGGCTCGCGCGGTATTCCAATCAACAAGCTCGCATGCTTGATTACGGGTGTGGCTATGGACGCACGCTGGTTGATCTTTCCGAAGCAGGTTTCCAGAATCTCGTGGGAGTGGACTTTTCAGCAGCCATGCTCACTCGCGCGCGTGTCGCGGTACCTGGGTCAGGGTTGGTGCGCAATGATGGAATCAGCTTGCCTTTTAGGAACGACTCCTTTGATGCAGTATTGCTCTTTGCGGTTCTGACCTGCATTCCTGATGGTAACGAGCAGCGACTGCTTCTGGCCGAAGCAGCGCGCGTGCTGCGGCCCGGAGGTTTGCTTTACCTTAGTGATGTTTTAGTCAACAATGACCGGCGCAACCGCGAACGTTATGAGCAATACGCAGAGACCTACGGGTGCTATGGAGTCTTTGAACTCCCGGAAGGCGTAGTCGTGCGACATCACCAAAGGGAATGGATTGCGGAAATAACGAGTTCGTTCACACAGTTGGAGTATGAACCGTTCACGGTAACGACGATGAATGGCAATGCGTCGGCGGCTTTTCAGTACCTGGGCCGTAAATCTTAATCAGAACCGGGAGCGGTAGCGACCGGCCGAACGCTCAACGCGATTCAAATAATGGAGGTAGAGAGTTGTCAGCTAAAACTCTGCGAGTAATCGGAATACTATTGCTGGTGACAGCAGCCGCAGTGGCAGTTCTCAATTTGAAGCGGGTAGCAAATTTAGGGATGTTGTGGCTTTCGCCGCCGCTCCTGATTGCCGGCATTGCTTTTGTCGCTTTGGCGGGGCGACGCAAATAAGCTCAGTGGCGCGAAGAGATTTTCCATTTCTCATTTTTCAATTGTCATTTTGCCATTGCCTCAGCCGATCGTTTAGAAAGCGGACTTGTCCGCCTGACGCGGCGGGGCACAAGTGCCCTATCTAAACGGCGTGTGGAGAATATTCTGCTCGATGACAAATGAGAAATGTCGGATGAGAAATGGAAAATCTATTCCCGACTTGGATGCCTAAGAGTCTTCAAACCGCAAGTTAGGGCACTTCTACGATCAATTCGCGACCGAAGGTAAAGTTAGGACGCTTCCGGCCTTTTAGGTATTTAGCCGCTGTCTGCGACAGAGCGGTAATGAGAATGGGCAATGCGATGGTGGCGTCGCAATTCACGTAGGCGCTGTGAGCGCCTCGAGCCAATTTCCCGTAAACCAATCCTTCATCAAAAGAAACCGCATTTGATCGACCGCCCGGATGTGGAGCATCGGTCGTGATCTGGATTGCGTACTTATGGCCCTGATGGTGATTCTTGAGAATGAACGAAGAAACCTCCGTCTGCTGAACAAAACTTTTCGGCGTTCCACCCCCGAGATTTATCACTCCTGTTAGCCGCGCGCGCGCTGTTATGTTCGTCATGTCCAACACGTCCTGCACGATGTCAAACATAAAGTTGTTCTTCTTTTCAAAACGCGCCGCGGCAATTCCTACCGCAATGCCACTATCGGCGACGGCCGGGCAGAAGATCGGCACCCGGGCTTTGTAGGCAGACGTCAGGACACCATCTTCCGTGGCAATCTCTGCTAACTCTCGGCCCAGCAGGTGAAGAAACTCGCGCGTGGAGTAAGGACGCGACTGGTCGAGCTGGTTAGTAAAGCCGCCCACCCATTCATTAGCTTCCCGGTATTCTTCGTCACTGGCGAGCAGGTCCCACATCCGACTGATTTGCGATGCGTCCAACTCGGCGTCCGTCATGTTGGGGTGTGCCTGGAAATGGTAGCGGCCCAGCGTTTCGTGCAAATCATGAAAGAGAAGTGACCCGGACAGCACCAACACATCAACAAAGCGGTTTTTGATTACGTAAGCGAGCAGACGGCGCATTCCCGCCGGTATCAGGGCCCCGGAGCCGGCAACAATGATAGTCGTGTTGTCACCGAGCATGTCGAGCCAGATGCGGTGTGCCTCGGCGAGTTGGCGGCCACCAAAGCCTGCGCCCTCCATCTTCTCGAGCAGACCAGCAACCGAGCGATCGCGATCCACCTGCACGGGCCGAGTGGGCGTCGTAAGATACTTCGATGCTTTGGGTTTTCGCTGCGTAACCATAAAACTTGTCAACCTCTCAAATTACTGAACGTCAAGAACGATTGCCGGTCCATCTCAGAACTAGTAAGACGTATTCAAAAATCGGTGCGACGCCTTGAACCAGTTTTCGCGCCGTTAACCGCAAGATATGTATAGGCGTCGTAACGCGATTCGTAAAACTGCGCCAGCTCGGCACCCTCAGCCTCGGTCAATTCACCGTCCTTTACGCGCTGGTTTATCAGGCGGCGGAAACCATCGTGAAGCAGGCTCTTCTCATAACGCGCGCGCTCAGTTGCTTCGCCGACGGTCGTACCGCGGATTACCTTTTTAATAAGATAGCCTTCATCATCAATATAGATATGAGCTTCATGCGGCGTGCCAAAAAGGTTATGGTTATTTCCCATCACCTCCTGATAAGCCCCAACAAGCAGAAATGCCAGGTAATAGGTTTCACCCGGGATCAGGGAATGGAGTTCAAGCACCTGCTTGACGTCATGCAGATCGACAAACTTGTCTACCACACCGTCGGAGTCACAGGTGATGTCGCAAAGGGTCGCGTATTCAGTTGGCGCTTTGTTCAGGTGATGAATCGGCACGATAGGAAAAAGCTGATCAAGTGCCCAGTGGTCGGGAACCGAACGAAACACTGAAAAGTTTGTCAAATACTTGGCGCATAATAACCGGCGGAGATCGTCAAATTCTTCCGAGACGTACTTGGCCTGCTGGGCATACTTGTCTGCGCGTTCGCAAATATCCCAGAACAGCACCTCACCCTTAGCGCGATCCTCAAGGGAAACCAGACCAAGGTTGAAAAGTGTGAACAACTCTTCGCGGTGTTCCAGCGCATCGTGATAGTACTCGCGATAGTTCTTCACCGTTATTGACGCTCGCAGGTCGCCGAGCTCAGTTACGACCTGCGGATCGTCATCGTCAATCTCAATCGGCGTTATGTCTTCGACTACAGTTTCGATTTCGTCCTGTACATTTGTGATTAATAAAGCATGATAGGCGGCAAGGAAGCGTCCAGACTCCTGGATGATTGTGGGATGCGGAACGTTTTCATCATCGCAGACCTGCTTGATTGTATAGATCACGTCATTCGCGAATTCCTGGGCGCTGTAGTTGGCGGATGAGTCAAACGCGGTTTTGGAGCCGTCGTAGTCAACCGCCATGCCTCCGCCGACATCGAGAAGATCTACCGGCACCTTCATCTGATAGACCTTCGCATACACGCGAGCCGCCTCTTTCATGGCATTCTTGATTCGCTTGATGTCAGTGAGCTGCGAACCAATGTGAAAGTGCAGCAGTTTCAGCATGTCAATGCGATCCGCCTGTTCCAGACGACGAATCACTTCCAGCATCTCTGTCGTAGTTAGCCCAAACTTCGCCGCTTCGCCGCCCGACTTTTCCCAGCGCCCAGAGCCCTTCGAGTAGAGCTTGACGCGCATACCGAGAATGGGATTGCCGCCGCTTTCGTTGCGGTCCGCTATGTTGAGCACGTGATCAAGTTCGCTGAGTTTTTCAATCACGATCACTACGCGTTTCCCACAGCGGGCGCCGGCAAACGCCAGCTCGATAAATTCTTCGTCTTTGAAACCGTTGAGCACCAGCAAGCTGTCGGGTGTTTGTTCCAGGGCGAGGGCTGCATAGAGTTCCGCCTTGGATCCGGCCTCGAGGCCAAAGTCGTAACGCGAGCCTTCGCGTAAATACTCCTCAACCAGCGATCTTTGCTGGTTGACTTTCATCGGGTACACGCACATATGTGCACCCTGATATTCATATTCTCGGATGGAGCGACTGAAGGAGCGTTGCAGCTTCCGAACCTGGGCCGCGACCAGCTGGGGAAAGCGCAAGAGCACGGGCGCACCAATCCCCCGCCGGGCCAGATCGTCGATTATCTCTTTTAGATCTGCTGAACGGGCGTCACCTTCGGCGGGACGGACAATTAGGTTTCCCTTGCGGTTTACGTCAAAGTATCCTGCGCCCCAGTTTTCGATGCCATAGGTTTCGAGCGTCTGCTCAATTGCCGTGGTCAATTCGCGGTCTCCTGACTTGCGTGCGGAAAAACTCGTATGTTCTTGATTCTTGGTGCCAAAGCGTAGTTGTACACATCCCGAGCTCGAGTAGCGGAGAATTTCTGGATGGGACGCTTGATGCCGCAATGTAACAGAAAACGCGGGGTCGGTCTATCATTTTTTTGTTTCAGTTTAGTTTTCTCAACGCCTTAAACCACGAGTTAAGAAGGAGTTACTGATTAAATGCGCGTCATCCGCAAGAGAGTCGCAGCAAAAGCCTTGACATAGTCAGTCACCAAACTATAATGCACCCTTTTTTACGCGCTCGACGCGCTATGACGTTCGGCCCTTTCCTTAGCCACTTCAGGCTTCCGCAACACTTCGCACCAACAGACACAGCGGGGCGAAGAGCACCCCTAACACTCCCTTTTTCCAATCAGGAGAACACATGAATGCAAAGACTGTCTTGAAATATGCTTCTGATCAAGAGGCAAAATTTGTTTCCGTACGATTCACCGATCTGCCCGGTTCCTGGCAACACCTAACCTTTCCCATCGGCGAACTGGGCGAAGGTGTTTTTGAGGATGGCTTCGGGTTTGACGCCTCATCGATTCGTGGCTGGGCTGCGATTCATGAGTCAGACATGCTGCTGGTCCCCGATGCGTCCCGAATGTGGATGGATCCGTTTGCGGACCACCCGACCCTCTGTCTCATCGGGAACGCTGTCGATCCCATTACCAAAGAGGGTTATCCCTTTGATCCGCGGTCAGTGGCCGTACGCGCGGAAAACTATCTGAAGTTCACCGGCCTGGCTGACACGGCGAATTTCGGGCCGGAAGCGGAATTCTTCGTTTTCGACTCGGTGAAGTTTCATAACGAACAACAGTCGGCCGGTTACTCGATCGATTCCGACGAAGGCCACTGGAACACCGGTCGTGACGCGAACGAATTCCAGGGCTCGAATCTTGGCTACCGAATTCGTCCGAAGGAAGGTTACGTGCCCGTTCCGCCGACCGACACGCTCAGCGATCTCCGTTCCGAGATCTCGCTGACGTTGGGAAACTGCGGCGTAACAGTGGAATGTCATCACCACGAAGTCGCTACCGCTGGACAGTGTGAAATTGACTTCCGCTTCTCAACGCTGCTGGGCACAGCAGACAACCTGCAGATCTTCAAATACGTAGTTCGCAATACTGCTTTTCAGTATGGCAAAGCTGCTACGTTTATGCCGAAGCCGCTTTTCGGAGACAACGGATCAGGAATGCACTGTCACCAATCCCTGTGGAAAAGCGACAAACCGCTTTTCGCCGGAGATGGCTATGCTGGACTCTCGGAAATGGCTCGCTTTTATATCGGTGGGCTTTTGAAACACGCGGCAGCAGTCGTTGCGTTCGCGGCGCCCACGACTAATAGTTACAAACGGCTGGTACCGGGATTTGAAGCGCCGGTCAACCTTGCTTACTCGGCGAGGAATCGTTCAGCGGCAATTCGCATCCCAATGTTCTCAACCAATCCTAAACTGAAGCGTTTGGAATTCCGGCCGCCGGATCCGTCCTGCAATGCCTACCTGGCTTTCTCAGCCATGCTGCTGGCCGGCCTCGACGGAATCCAGAACCGGATCGATCCGGGCGAGCCACTGGAAAAGGACATCTACGATCTTTCGCCGGAAGAACTCAAGGATGTTCCCACTCTGCCGGGCTCACTCGATGAGTCGTTGAGAGCTCTCGAGACCGATCATGATTTCCTGCTGAAGGGTGACGTCTTCAGCCAGCAACTGATCGAGCGTTGGATCAGCTACAAACGGGATAAAGAGATCACTCCGCTGCGCATGCGTCCGCATCCGCTGGAGTTCAGTTTGTATTTCGATATTTAGAAGTGCAAGCCATTAAAAAGAGAAGGTCCGGATACCGAAGGTAACCGGACCTCTTGCCCTAGTCTCTCCTGCGCAGCTTGGAGTGAGCTTGAGGCAGCGACTCTGGGACATGCATCGTTGAGCATTGGAGATCGGAGAAAGGCGCTTAACGTTTGCCCTCAAGATTGGCCCACTGCCTAACAGCGTAGAATTAGCGCGATCAGCTCGATATCGAGGTTACGGCGTTAATCCGTTGACTGGATTTCCGTAGAAGCCCTGGGCTTTTGCATTCACCGCATTCCACTTGTCGAGCGTCCCCATGATTCTCACGGGCAAAATGATTTTATTCGTCGTCAGGTTATTCTGCTTTGCAATGCCATTGTCAGCGTAGGTGCCGTTGCTGCCTATTGAGAACTTGGTCTCGCGCACCTGATCGCCATTGTAGTAAACCTTTACGACGTATTCGCCCGGCATTTGATTGATGAACAGCGTGTTTTTGTAGGCAGTGAAGTTACGCAGGTCTTCACTTACAATGAATTCGGCTCGGTGTGGCCAACTGAATTTGAACTCTCGCCAAAACAGCGACTCATCGTTACCTCGTTTGTCCGCGTAGTAACGCTCGCCGGTGTCTACCAGTCCGCCATCATCAGTAGTAGCGATCTGTTGCCCGTTATGAAAAAGGCGCGCTTCGAGGTTGTCGTTTTTGAGATCGCCCTTAAACCACATACGAATTATCGGACTGGCAACGTTGCTTTCCCAGTAGAGGTCGGCCAACCCGATTGGCAGCTTCCAATCGTAATCGACGTAGTAATCGACTTCGTTCTTATAACGCGCGTCGGAGTATTGAGGTTTGTACCTAACGACTTTGAACTTGCCTTGAAAGGCGGTTGAGTTGTCGCGGATGTTTGTAATCTTGAGACCAAATAACCCTCCCGTGATGATTGCTTTCTTGTCTCGATTTGAATCACTCTCACTGGAAACTCTTGAGATCCCCGACTTCTCATCGAAGCCGCCCCGATACTCCAACGCTTCGCTGAACCAGAGCGAACCGTCCGGCATGAAGTAGTCGGCTTTGAAGCGCAGTTTAGTCGAGCCGCCGTAAATTACGTCGAAATTAATGCGAGGAGCCCAGCTAGTGTTGTGATTATCGTTTGGTATTTTCCAATAGTAATCCCAATGCTCGATCCCAACTTCGAGTGTCTCCGGTAGAAACTGAGGCGTTGTCATCGGCGGCTCTGGTTTAACTGCGTAGGGACCACCAGCCCCCGGCACAGCGCCAGTGGACGTCGGTCGAGCAGCCGGTTGGGGTTGCGCGGATTCTGAATCAGTCGCCGGTGTTGGCTGCGTCGTTTCCGTTGGCGTAGGCTGCGGTTTTGGTTTGGGAATTTTGGGTATTCTAAATTGTGCCGAAGCAAGTTCGACGCTAGAGAACACGGCAATGACCAGCATAGGAATCAGTAGAAACGAACGTCTCATTTTCGCCTCCTGTTGATATTGCAAGTTTTGGGTATTCCCGGATGCCTTGTCCTGAAAACAGCGCCGGGTTTGGATGCGTGAGAGAATATTCCTTTCGCCGTCTCTTGGCAATACCGAAGAATCTGGCTGGCGCCTCGCGCGCCGCGTACAATGGCTTCGTGACTCTCAGCGGACAGATTCAATCGCTCATTCGCGATCTGCCTGATGAAAAAGGCGCGTACCTCTTTCTGGAACGTCTTTCAAAGGAACAATCCGGCGCATTTCAGAAGCTTTCCCGCGATCCTGCACTACTCTCCGATACCCTGGCGCTCGCTGCCTGGAGCCCGCTACTCGCCACCACCCTTGAACAGAACTCCGACTACTTTTCCTGGCTCAAGCGCGAGCGCCTGGACGTTCGCGTCAGAACTCGCGACCAACTCAAGGAGTCGCTGGCACGCTTCGCCCTGACAAACTCATCTTTGACTCCGCAGGTCCTGTTTGCACGATTTCGCCGCCGCGAGCTGTTGCGGATTTACCTGCACGACGTCCGGCGCGCCCATACGCTTGTGGAAACAACGGAAGAGTTATCAAACCTCGCCGATGCGATTCTGGATTACGCATTGAGCCTGGCACGACAGGACCTCGATAACCGCTATGGCGCACCGCTCCGCGACGAGCGCGGGCGCACTGCCACGGCCGAGTTTTGCGTTATTGCGCTCGGCAAACTTGGCTCCGGTGAACTCAACTACGCGTCGGACATCGATCTCTTTTTCATCTATTCCGACGACGGAACAACTGCGGGCGGATCGAGTGAGCGCGGCAAACTGAGCAACCGCGAATACTTCATCAAACTCTCAGAAACTGTCAGCAAGTTAGTGGGTCATCCGGCAGGCGAAGGCTCGGCCTATCGCGTTGATTTACGCCTGCGGCCGCATGGCCGCGATGGCACGCTTGCCTGTTCCCTGGATGAAGCACTGAAGTACTACAACAAAACAGCGCAAGCCTGGGAACGTCAGGCTTTGATTCGCAGCCGGGCTGCGGCAGGCTCGACCTCGCTGTTCTCGCGGTTTGCCGCTGCGGTGCAACCCCGTATTTACCGTTCCGACACTTCAGTTAAAGACGCTCTCGCCAGTGTTCGTTTGGCAAAACAGAAGATCGACCGAAACATCGAGCGGAGCAACGCCGGGTTCAACGTGAAACTCCAGCGTGGTGGAATCAGGGAGATTGAATTCATTGCGCAGGCCCTGCAGTTGGCCCACGGCGGGCGCGACGAATGGTTGCGCGTGACACACACGCTGATAAGTTTGGGCCGACTGGCGGATCGCAATCTCATCTCGGAGCAGGAGCGCTCGGAATTGTCCGACGCTTATAAGTTCCTGCGAACGCTCGAGCACCGCTTGCAGATGGAGCATGGGCTGCAAACTCACACGGTGCCGCAAACTGAAGCACAACGATCCCTGGTCGCCAGGCGCATGGGCTTTTCCGGTGTGGCCCTGCTGCACGATTTCGAGAGTGCCCTGGGGTTGCACACGGCCAACGTACGCCGAGCTTACGACCGCGTCTTCGGCGACGATGACGGCAGCTTGGTGGCAAAGCGCAGCGAGGAAGCGTCGTCCGAAGCGGACCTGAGCGTCCATGGACCGAACAATAACGAGGCTGGGGATGAAGTTAGGGATGAAACTCGAGTATTGAACGCCGCTGCCAGAGTTTTTGTATCGCATTTGCACCACACACAGTTGGGGGCGCCAATAGCGAACGTCGAATCACTGGCGCAGCTGCTGCGCGAACGTGTGCATGAGTCAACCAACCCGCGGCGCGCCGCAATGCTTACGGCACGCGTTGCAGCGTCGCTGGAAAAATCCGAAGGTAAGATAGAACTGGCTGAAAATAATCTCGCTGGTTTGGTAGGCCTTTGCGGCGTCTCCGAGTTTTTTGGAGAAATGGTAGCCGGAAGCCCGGCCCTCATCGGCTCGCTCGGAAACGAAAAGCCGCGGTTACGGCGGCGGGACTATCGAGCTCAGTTGCGAGCCAGTATCGACCCGGAAAAGAATTTTCCAGCCGAGCTCTCAGCTTTGCGTCGAGAATGGTCAAGATTGCTTATTGAGATCGGCGCTGAAGACGCCGCCGGAAAGATTTCTCTTCTGGAGTCTAATGAACTTCAGACCGAGCTCGCCGTGGCCAGTATTAATGTTGCCTACCTCATAGCGCGACGCGAAATGGCGCGTCGCTATGGACCTTTGAAGGGCGGCCCACGCCTGAGTGTGCTCGCTCTTGGCCGGCTGGCCAGCGGCGGAATGGACTATGGATCGGACCTCGACATCGCCATCGTCTACGACTCCCTGGTTTCGTCGCCCGTCGCTTCGCTGACACAGGATGAAGCTTACGCCAGGCTCGTCGAGTTAATGATCGCGGCGCTCTCCAGCGTGACTCGAGAGGGATACCTGTATCGAGTAGATCTTCGCCTGCGCCCCAATGGGAAAAACGGCCCACTGGTCACCAGTTCCGAAGGATTTCTCGACTACGCAAGAAAGCGCAGCGCAGTCTGGGAGTGGCTTGCCTACGTAAAGCTGCGTGCAGTTGCCGGCGATCTGGAACTGGGCAGAATGGTCGAAACACACGCCAGACACGCGATTCACGAAATGGCACGTGAGATAAATCCAGATGAGTTGAGACAGGAGACGCGCCGCGTGCGCGAGCGACTCGAGCGGGAGAAGGGAAAGGGAATTGCTCAGAACGGGCCTCAAAGTGAAGCTGACAATGGCGGAGGCAATGTAGCCGGGGGAGGCAAAGCACGCAAAGGAGGCCGTCACGCTACCGACATCAAGTATTCAGCAGGTGGCATGCTCGACGTATACTTTGCCGCGCGTTATCTTCAACTTCGCGACGATGTCGCCGATGAAGGTGAGGATCGTTCGACGCTCGCCACTTTGGAACGCCTTGAGGGCAGCGGTTCCTTAAAGACTCGCGACTATGAAGCGCTCAGCGGAGGTTACGAACTTCTTCGCACTATAGATCATCATTTGCGACTTATTGCCGGCAAAGTCGCAGCCCTGCCATCAACGGATTATCCCGCTTACAAGGAGATTGCAAAGCGACTCGGTTTCGAATCGCCTGCGAACCTTGGCGAAACCTTGCGCGAAAGAATGCAAGCCATACGCGAGGCTTACAACCGGATTATGGAAGTGGAACAAAGTTAGCAAAAGAGGGATAGATTTTCCGTTTCTCATTCTTCAATTGTCATTTTGCTATCGCCTCAGTCCATCGTTTAGAAAGCGGACTTGTCCGCCTCGCGCGGCGGGGCACAAGTGCCCTATCTAAACGGGGTGTGGAGAATTTTCTGTTCGATGGCCATCGCCTGAGCCCATCGTTTAGAAAGCGGACTTGTCCGCCTCACGCGGCGGGGCATAGTGCCCTATCTAAACGGAGTGTGGAGAAGTTCCCCTAAGCCACGGTTTCGTCCGTGACTGATTCATGCCAGCAGCGCGTGCACCACTGATGCATTCCCTGCCGCTCCGCCGCCTGATAATCAGCCGATGCCGGCAAGCGGTTTACTACTTCCCGTTCCTCATCGCTTAATTCATCCCAGGTTCGCAGTGTTCCCTCGCCACACTTAGGACAGCGTCTATTACTGTTCACTTCAACTCCTTTTAAACGCAATTTAGTGCCAAGTTTAGAGTACAAACTTTAGCTTGCTGGTTGGGAAGCAGCAGGCTGAAGCTTGATGATGTACTCTAAACAGCCGGAACTCTTACCAAAAATCAACTGTTTACGGCAGCGTCCTAATCGTGTAACTTAAACTTAGTGGCACGCTGATGCAACAGACGATGGCAGCAGCGCATCCAGAAGGTTAGGACACTAAGACTTAGAACACGGCAGGATAGAAAATGTTTCGAATCAAAGCTTCATACACAGGGCAGTTGGAACTGAAAACCACTTTGGAACGCGCCCGCGAGTTTTTTGGCGAGCTCAGAAACTTCGCCGATTTGATGCCGGGCATCGA
>DASXQM010000166.1:0-6152 GCA_036507195.1 Pyrinomonadaceae bacterium
CGGTTGCTGCGCGGTTTGATCGGGAATAACAACGCCTTGAAGGGAGCTGAGCGGGAGCTGAATCAGATCGAAGTTTATCGAGCCAACCTTCTGGCCCTCGATCGCTATCGCCGGAAACCGCTCGAGGGCCGCTTGAGAACCCTTGAGATCTTCGAGACGACGCGGCCCGGAAAGCCGCTCAGGCAAGAAAAACTCGACTGGAGCGCCTTGTGGGAAGGCTCTACAAGGCAACATCCTGTTCCCGGCAAGGACTCCGGCGATATGCTCACGGGCGAGAACGGGCGCGTTCTTGCCGCCCTCCTTCGCGAGCGCCTCAAGGAAGCCTTTCGGGAGCAAAAACGTTGGCTATCCACTCGGAGGAGAACTTCTAAAAGCGGTAGACGGATTCGTGGGAAGCTCCCCGAGGGAATTTAACCGTTTCCCATATTCAGACTGGCCACTGCTTTGCCAGAGACTTTCGGAAAACGACAATTTGTTAATCAGCCAGGCCTAGTTATCCTTCCCCCTTACGCGCGGCTTGCTCCAACCTCAACTCAAACGAGTTCCTGTCTATTTTGTATCCCGCCGTTATGCACGGTATAATCAGGTCGGGTTTAATCCTGGACCGTTGAAAACTTTATCGGATGACGAAGCGAAACTGCTCATGAGCAATCCTTTCAAGCATAGCGTCAACCTTCCGCCCGAACAGGAGACCGTACGAGCGAAGTGCTTTCATCCAACGGGAACGTTCGTAGAGTTCAAGCAGGAAGAGATAGAGCAATCGATCCCTGATCGTTTCGAGCAACAGGTCGCCAAGTATCCTGACCGGATCGCCGTCAAAACGAAGGCCGATGCCTTAACCTATGCAGAGTTGAATCAAGCGGCCAATCGAGTGGCACATGCCATCCTAGATCAGTCTGAGCTAAGGCGTCCTGATCAAACCCATTTGGATTAAAGCGTACAACAGGAGAACCCGTTATGGACGAGAAAGAAGACACCACCATCTGTAAGGTCGTCGTCAATCACGAGGAGCAATACTCGATATGGCCGGCCGATAAAGAAAATGCGCTCGGCTGGACGGACGCGGGCAAGAGCGGGACCAAGGCCGAATGCCTGGCGCATATCAAGGAGGTGTGGACGGATATGCGACCGCTTAGTCTGAGGAAAAAGATGGAAGAGGCAGTTCGTAAGGTTTAGCGCGTACGCTCATACTTGAAACTTTACTGCACGGTATCATGACCAACTCAGAACAGCACTTATCAGACTCGCCGCTTTTGACGGAACCCGAAAAACACCAACTGTTGGTGGAGTGGAATAATACAAAGAGGGATTACCAAAAAGACAAGTGCATCCACGAGTTGTTTGAAGAACAGGTGGAGCGAACGCCCGATGCAGTGGCGCTAGTTTTTGAAGACCAGCAACTGAACTACCGGGAGCTCAACCGACGAGGGAACCAACTGGCGCATTACCTGCGGAAGCTAGGAGTCGGACCGGAAGTACTTGTCGGCATCTGCTTAGAGCGCTCGTTGGAGATGGTGGTGGGACTGCTCGGCATTCTTAAGGCAGGTGGAGCGTATGTGCCGCTCGATCCGACATATCCGAAGAAGCGACTAGAGTTCATGCTCGAAGATAGCGGGACGCCGGTGCTGCTGACTCAACAGCGACTGTTTGATGGCGTTGCGGCACACAGTGCGAACGTGGTTTGTTTGGACAGAGACTGGAAAGACATTACTCGGCAGAGTGAGGAAAACGCTGACAGCGAAGCGAAGCCGGCAAACTTGGCCTATGTGATCTACACTTCCGGCTCGACGGGTAACCCCAAGGGAGTCATGAATATCCACCGTGGGATTTGCAATCGCTTACTGTGGATGCAGGATACCTACCACCTCACAGAGGCAGACCGAGTCTTGCAAAAGACACCCTTTAGTTTCGATGTGTCAGCGTGGGAGTTCTTCTGGCCATTGATAGCTGGAGCTCGTTTGATCGTGGCCCGGCCTGAAGGTCATGGAGACGCTGCCTACTTGGTGAAGCTAATTTCTGAGCAACAGATCACCACGGTCCATTTCGTTCCTTCCATGCTTCGCATCTTTTTGGAAGAGCAAGGGCTCGAGAGGTGTAACTGTCTGAGGCATGTCATCTGTAGCGGCGAGGCTCTGCCCTTGGAAGTCCAGGAGCGCTTCTTCGCTCGTTTGGATGCAGCCCTGTACAACCTATACGGACCTACTGAAGCCTCCATCGATGTAACCTTCTGGGCATGCAAGCGCGAGAGTGATCAACGCATCGTCCCTATCGGCCGCCCGATTGCCAACATGCAGATCTATCTGCTGGACTCTCATTTGCAACCCGTACCCATTGGGGTACCCGGCGAGCTTCACATAGGCGGCGTTGGTTTGGCCCGCGGTTATCTCAATCGCGCCGAATTGACCGCAGAAAAGTTTATCCCCAATCCCTTCCCTGAAGAGCCAGGTGCACGCCTGTACAGGACTGGGGATATCGCCCGTTATTTACCCGATGGGAACATTGAGTTTCTTGGTCGTATCGATAACCAGGTCAAGATCCGGGGATTTCGAATCGAGCTGGGGGAGGTTGAAGCAGCGCTAAGCCGACACCCTGCAGTGCGGGAAAGCGTGGTCGTGGCCCGAGAGGATATGTATGCCGAGAAACGACTAGCGGCGTACGTAGTCCTGAACCAGGCGCAAACACTAGCCGTCAACGATTTGCGAAGCTTTCTGAAGGCGAAGCTGCCGGAATACATGGTGCCCTCGGCGTTCGTCACGTTGGAATCATTACCACTGATGCCCAATGGTAAGATAGATCGTCGCGCGCTGCCCGCGTCCAACCGGGTAGAACCGCCTCTCGAAGAGGTCTTCGTGGCTCCTCGCACGCCGACTGAGCATCGCCTGGCCAAGATTTGGGCAGAAGTATTGGGCGTCGTGCGGGTTGGAGCCAATGACGACTTCTTCGCATTAGGCGGTGAGAGTCTCAAAGCAACCCGAGTTATCGCACGCGTTCTCGATCTGTGCGGAGCGGAGCTGACTCACCGTTGCTTTTTTGAAGCCCCGATTCTATCGGCGCTGGCGGAACGCATTGACAGTTCCCAACCTGGGCCGCCAAACATGCGGTTTCCTTTCATCGAAAGTGCCAATGCTGACGCGACCGTTCCTCTGTCCTGGGGGCAGTCTGAAATTTGGTTAATGGCACAACTTGAAACCACTCTCCCGATCTACAACGAGCCCTTCACCATATACATGAATGGACCTGTCAATTCGCTAGCGCTGGAAAAGGCTCTCAACGAGATCGTTAGACGACACAAAATTCTACGCACAGCGTTCACCATTAAAGAGAGCGATCCGGTGCAGATAATTCAAGATGGAGTAGAGATAAAATTGTCCGTAGCCGACTTGAGAATGGTGGCGGAGCCTGATCGCAAGGAAAAAGCAATTCAACTGTGTACCGCCGAAGCCCGGCGTCCCTTCGATTTGACCGAGCCACCGCTGGTGCGGGCGATGCTTGTTCGAATGAGCGAGACCGACAGTCGCCTCTACTTGACTGTGCACCACATCGTGGCAGACGCGTATTCGATCTATAACGTACTCATCCCCGAATTGTGGCAGCTCTACGAATCGATTCGGGCCCGGAAGCCCTTCCCACTGCCGGAGCTGCCTGTACAATACGCGGACTACGCACGTTGGCAGCACCGGTGGTTACAAGGGGAGGAACTGGAGAAGCACCTGACTTATTGGAGGAATCAACTCGACGGCGTGCTGCCGTTAGGACTTCCGACAGATCGACCGCGTTCACGTGTCCGGACGTTTAATGGCGCCTATCAATCGTTTGCGCTCTCTAAAGAGTTGACAAACGCGTTAAGCGCCTTGAGCCGTCGAGAGGGCGTCACACTCTACATGTTGCTGCTCGCCGCTTTTAAGACGTTGTTGTGGCGCCATAGCCAGCAAAGCGAGATCGTGATCGGCACGGCAGAGGCTGGGCGCAGCTGTTCCGAATTCGAGCCGTTGCTTGGGCATTTTATGAATATTTTGGTCCTGCGAACCCAGGTGGTAGATGATCCATCGTTCCGCCAATTCCTACGGCAGGTTCGTGAAGTGACCTTGGAAGCGTATGCTCACAGACATGTGCCGTTTGCGAAATTGGTCGAAGAACTGGAGCTGAACCGCGGTACATCGCGCCATCCGCTGTTTCAGGTCGCCTTTATAATGGAGCCGCCAATGGCCTGCCACGAATCGGGTTGGATTGTGAGCCAGCTAGACATCCAAACAGGCACATCAAAGTTCGATCTGACCCTTGAACTCGAAGAGCGCTCTGAGGCCATTATTGGCCGCTTCGAATACAACACTGATTTATTCAATGCGACGACTATTGAACGCGCGATCGCTCATCTTCAGACCTTACTGGAAGGCATCGTTGCAAATCCCGACCAGCGCATTTGCAATTTACCGATCCTGACCACGGCAGAAAGACACCAACTGCTGGTTGAGTGGAACGATACAGAGAAGGATTACCCGAAGGACCAGCTCATCCACGAGTTGTTTGAAGAGCAGGTAAAGAGAACACCTGACGCTGTTGCCGTCGTTTTTGAAGGCCAGGAGCTGAGCTACCGAGAGCTCAACGCCAAAGCGAATCAGCTGGCGCACTATCTCAAGGAGCGCGGCGTGGGACCAGAAGTGCCGGTGGGGATTTGTCTGGAACGCTCCTTGGACATGGTCGTGGGTTTGCTCAGCATCCTCAAAGCCGGCGGCGCCTACATACCACTGGACCCACAGTATCCCTCCGAACGCCTGGCAGTCATGCTCAAGGATTCCCATGCGCCTCTGCTATTAACTCGCCAGCACTTCGTTGAGAGATTATCAGCCTACGCAGGACAAGCCGTGTGCCTAGATACCGATTGGGAGGAAATCTGTCGCCAACTAGCAACAAACCCAGATGGCGCCGGAACTGCGGACAATCTGGCCTACGTGATCTTCACGTCCGGCTCAACCGGACAGCCCAGAGGCGTATCAATTACTCATCAAGCGATAGCCCGACTGCTGATCAACACCGATTATATTCAGATTGAGCCTTCGGATGCGATCGCGCAAATCTCGAATTGCGCTTTTGATGCGGCGACGTTTGAGATCTGGGGAGCTTTGCTTCACGGCGCGCGACTGGTCGTGATTCCGACTGAGGTTGCGATCTCGCCTGCGGATTTTGCCGAGTGCCTGAACCGCCATCGAATTAGTGTTCTTTTCGTTACGACGGCTTTGTTCAATCAGCTCGTGCAGCGGAATCCAACAATCTTTCGCGACCTTCGTCATGTCTTGTTTGGCGGGGAAGCAGTCGATCCCAAATGGGTTAGAAAAATTCTACAGTCCGGTCCTCCTGCGCGGTTAGTCCACGTTTACGGTCCGACGGAAACCACCACCTTTGCAACGTGGCATGAGATCAAGGTGGTGAGCGAGGATGCGGTGACGATTCCCATCGGTCGTCCCATCGCCAACACGCGGGTTTATATTTTGGACTCTCACCTTCAGCCCGTTCCGATTGGAGTCGCGGGAGAACTTTATATCGGCGGAGACGGACTGGCGCGGGGTTATCTCAATAGTCCGGAACTTACCGCGGAAAAGTTTGTTTCGAATCCCTTCCGCAACGAGCGTCGCGCAACACTTTACAAAACAGGAGATCTAGCCCGCTATCTGCGCGACGGTAATATTGAATTTTTGGGCCGAATCGACAATCAGGTCAAGCTGCGCGGCCATCGCATCGAGTTGGGGGAGATCGAAGCCGCCCTGGGCCAACATCCTGCGGTGAGAGACAACCGGGTGGTCATGCGGGACCGCACATCCGGGGATAAACGGCTGGTGGCGTACATCGTCCCGCAGCGGGACAATATGCCGTCAAGCAGCGAGCTGAGACGCTACCTAAAAGGCAAGCTGCCGCAGTACATGGTGCCCTCTGCTTTCATGACACTTGAAGCATTCCCGCTGACCACGAACGGCAAGCTGGATTACAACGCTCTTCCCCCTCTGCGCAGCCAAGACGCGCAGGAAGAGGTTGAATACGTCGCGCCGCAGGACGAGACGGAACGCGTCCTATGCCGCGTTTGGTCCGAGGTGCTCGGTATCGATCGTGTCGGTCTTGACGACGACTTCTTCGCGAGCGGAGGCCACTCGCTCTTGGCG
>DASXQM010000167.1:0-19275 GCA_036507195.1 Pyrinomonadaceae bacterium
TTTCTTCGCAACAAAAGATTACCGAGTTGCCAATGTGGCTGCGAGTAATTCGGCGCCAGCTCAATTGCCTGCTGCAACGCCAGCTGGGAGCCGGTCGTGTCACCCTTATCCTCCCGCAACCGTCCCAGCTCTTGCCACAGAAGGTAGTCGCGAGGTCTCAGTGAAATCGCACGGTCAAACTCAGCAATAGCTTCAGCATTCTTTGCGGCGTTCGCGAGCTCTTCTGCGTAGGCGTAATGCGCTGCTGGATCAGAAACGTTGAAGTCGAGCGCGCGTTTTGTTGCCTCCAATGAATCAGTGGCCGAGCCGTATTCTGAAAGAAGCCGCGAAAGCCCAATGCGCGCACTCGCGATTGCGCCCCAAACACAAATGAATAGAGTTGCCAGGGCAAGGGCATAGCGAGCTCGTGGTGCGAGCCCGTGAATTAATTTTGGCACTGGTTTCCGTCTCGGCATTTTCAGGTGGTGGGGCTTTGCGGTGGGGCGAATAGGGGCGAATAGGGGCAAATAAGGAAATTGGTTCCTAATAGACGTTTCTGAACCTGGAGAAACGAAGTCGAAAGAGACTGCACGGTAACCATATGAAGGTACATTCCAGGATTAGCGGGTCGACTTACCATCCAGTTGGACTAAGAACGGGTCTTGTTGCCGCGGTATTTGTTTTCTTTGCGGCATCGCTTGTCACCGCCCATGACCAGTTCACCGAGAAGATGGCTTCCTTGAAACGCGCGGTCGTGATAGTGACTACCTATGACGCTCACGGGCGCCCCTCCCTCCAGGGTAGTGGCTTTTTCATTGCGTCAGATCGCATCGTCACCAACCTTCACGTCGTCAACCACGCCAGTGAAATCCGCATCAAGACCTTCGCGGGAAACACGTTTACGGTTCATACAGTTATCGCCGCCGATGGGAATTCCGACCTGGTGCTGCTGAAGATGGACGCACCCTGCCCCGATGCCATTACACTCCAGGTGAACGGGTCGCCAACCGAAGGCGAATCGATCATTCTGCTCAGTAACCCTCAGGGTTCTCATTGGAAAGTCACCCGTGGTCGTGTAGGCAGAATTTGGCAGTTCGAGAAAATCGGCAGTCGCATGCAGATTACCGCAGGCGTATTCCCAGGTAGCAGCGGCGGCCCCGTACTAAATCAACAGGGCCAGGTCATTGGGATTGCGGTTATGCGTATAGGTAGCGCCGACGAGCTGAACTTTGCAGTGCCAGCCGAGAGCTTGATAATCCTTCAAGCCACTGCAAGCCTCGCCGGTGACCGCGCTATGGCTAGCCACCAACCCGCCCAACCGCAATGAAGTTGGTTCCGGGTCTCGACCACAATACGTTACAACTAAGGTTTGCGTGGATTGTCAGTGCTCAAATCGCTGCCTCGCTTGCCTGATTTAGTTGCGGCAGCACCACCGACAACGGCAGCGGCTGCAGCGGCGATTCCGACTACCGCTCCAAGGCCTGGGCCACCATGGGCTGCTCCAATTGCTGCTCCCGTTTCCGGTCCTTGCGCGCCTTTCATTCTTGCAATCACGCTCGACACCTTCGATGGGTCTGTCCCAAACACTGTCCCTTCAGACGTGGTTACGGTGCCAGTGATTCCTTTGTTGGTGGTCAAAATGACATATCCCGATCGAAGTTGTACTATAACTTCGCCAGCCACGAACACGAGGGTCAGATCGCTGTTGGCGGCGATTTCGAGCCGGCCAAGCGAGCCCAGGTCGACCGTCGCGCCGATCTTATCGGGGCATTGAATCCGCGCTCCTGAAATAATAGTAGTGCCCGAACCGGCCTTATTGCTGTTGACCAAGACAAGTTTATTGCTGCCTGTAGTGAGTTTTCCCATCAAACCCGGGCCTGCCGTTACATGAACTTGAAATGCACACATGAGGGTAACAAGTGCGATTATTTTGCTGAGTTTTGAAATTGAAATCATCTGACTCTCCTTTGATTGTAGTTCGGTCATAACTCATCCACAGATTAGCCGAAACTGTCGTTCCGACTGGTTTAGGTTTCCTTACCAGAATCACTCGTGGCAATCACCACGAGGGCAATGAACACCACGGCGTTTGCCGTGACATGAAGTCCAAAATCCACCACGCTGTGGGCCATAACGCCGAATATTCCGGTCAACGCGCCAAGACACACAGCGCGTCGAAAGGGATCGGCGCTAAGAAGTTGATGGCGAGCGCGTTTGATAAAGCTGCAGCCAAACCAAACCACCAGCCCAACGCCAACCAAGCCACCCGATGCGAGTAGCTCCAGGTAGTCGTTATGCGCCGCCTCGGGAGTCCATTTCCCTGACGCATCGTGAAACTTTGTGATCGCAACACCGTAAGCGCCGAAGCCGCTGCCGGTGACTGGATGGGCCTTGATCAACTGCCAGGTTGCACTCCAAACTTCGCGACGGCGCACACCTGCGTGAGGCTCCTGCGTTTCCGTCTTGATTTCTCCCGGTAGCGATGCGAGCCGATTCACCATCACCTCGCCGCCAATCCACACTGCGCTGGCTGCGACAACGGCCAGCAGGCAAACACTTAGTGCAGCCACTGGTGCCAAGATTTGAAATCTGAAATTTGAGATCTGAAATGAACGGAAAGCGCGACGCTTTGCTGGCGGTGATTCACTGTTTTTTCCCGCACGCAGCCAAACAAACATCGCGGTCAGAAACACGATTTGACCCAGCATGCTAAAGAGGCCCCCGCGGGAATTCGTCAGCACCAATCCAATCCACATCAGGGCTATTGCGGAGAAGTAGAAGAGCAAATGCTTGCGCTTCATCGCGCCGCCAAGCATGAATCCGGTTGCCAGGCCAATGGCCATCTCCATGAGAAAGGCAAAATGGTTCTTATTAACAAACTGGCCAAAGCCGGAGTCGCGACGCAGGTAAGGCAGGATGAAACCTGCTTCATTGTGCTGCAAAGCCTGTCGAGCGATACCAAACAGAGCACTGGCTACCGCTACTCCGATGACGACGTGAATTAGTGTGCGGATACGCCTCGGTGTAGAGAGGTAACGAAGGAGCAGCGCAGCGTTTATTCCAAACGCGAGTAACTTCAGAAACATGAGGCGTGTTTCAAACGGATCGGCGCTTATGGTTCCGGCCGAGTTGAGCAATGTCGTGGTTTGCAGGAACACGAACAGTGCTAACGCCACAATTGGCGCCAGAACTCCTCGCTCTCTTACGTTCCATAAACCGCTAACCAGACCCTCGAGAACCCAGAGCGCTCCCAAACTAAAAACGGCGCATTCGTACAGGGCGATCCACCACGCCTCGACCGTGCCATAAGGAATTGTCACAAGCACGATCAAAACCAGCAGGGACGCAAAGATGAACCGCTCGAGCAACTCCTGCGCACGACTACGCGTTATAGCGTTCGAGGGAAGGCTGCTGGCGATTCTACTTGTGTAGGTGATTTCGGACATTTTTACGCAGCCACTAAAACCACGGGCGTTAAAGAGGCGACCATTGAAGTCTGCTTAACCAGGTCGACCAGATCGTAGGCCCAGTTTGATTCGTTACGGACCAGACTGATTGCATCCTCCTGCTCGATCAGGAATTTCACGTTGCTGTATTTCGCACTGCGATAATCTTTTACTTCGCCGCTACGAATCACATTGATTACCTGATTGATACCTTCGACGACGGTCCACTTGGGCACAAAGCCAAGTTCCTCGCGAATTTTCCTGAAGTCAGCCCGGTAGTCGCGGCGGTCGCCGCCGAGGCCCTGGTTGATCAGTTGACTGTCGGGAACAATCGTCTGAATCAGTTCGCCAATCTGCTGAATGGTGAAGTTTTGCTCGTCGCTGCCGACGTTGAAAACTTGCCGGTGAATTTTCGGCAGGGGCGACTCAAGTGTGTGCAACAGAGACAAAGCAGCATCATCGACGTGCAGGAATGGACGCCACTGATCGCCGCCCTGGATTGTGATTTCGCGATCCATCACAGCTTTTGCCGTCAGTAGATTCACAACCAAATCGAAGCGCGTGCGGCCGGAGAGCCCGTAGATTGTTGAGAAACGGAGGCAGGTTGGCGAAAAAGTTTCGCTGGCCAAATCCATCAGAACTTGTTCGGACGCAAGTTTGGTTACAGCGTACAGAGAGACCGGATTTAGCGGCGACTCCTCCGTCAGCAACTGATCATCCGTGCTCGCACCGTAAACCGAGCAGGTGCTGGCAAAAATGAAACGCCGGATGCCATAACCTTTTGCCACCTCGGCAATGGTCCTGGTGGCCATCAGATTGACTTCGATGGTCAGATCGCGATCGAGCGCGCAGGCCGGGTCGCCAACTATCGCTCCGAGATGGATCACGGCATCTGCGCCCTGCATGCACTCGACCAGCTTATCGACACGACGAAAGTCGGCCTGGATGATTTCGAGGTTGGGATGATTGATCACGGCGCGAATCGGCTCGAGACCATAGAACAATCGATCAAGTACGCGCACGCGATGGCCTCGTGCCAGCAGTTTGGGCACAAGGGCTGAGCCGATGTATCCCCCGCCGCCGATTACGAGAACCAGTCGCAGGGTCGGTTTTTTCCAAAGTCTGGGCAGATTGAGAAACGAGCGCCGGGGAGCGCCTTTTATTGGTAATGCTTCCATTGTGGTTATCTCCTGTTCGTTGAAGAAATGTGATGGACAGCTTCGATTACGTCGTTTACATCCCGTTCGGACATCGAAGGATAGAGCGGCAGTGAAAGGATGCGGTCATAGATAGCTTCGGCGCCCGGGAGATCGCCGTGCCGGTAGCCAAAGCAATCGCGGTAGAAAGGATGGAGGTGAACAGGAATGAAGTGCACACTCGCGCCAATCTTCAGCTCTTTGAGTTGATTGATGAACTCGCCACGATCGATTGTTAATCGCTCAAGATTGAGCCGAATTGCGTAGAGATGGTAGACGTGATTGCGATCCGGATGCGTGATCGGAGTTTCGAGTGCATCGAGTCCGGCAAATGCCTCGTCGTACATGCGCGCATACCGCTGGCGAGCACTGATGAAGCCGTCGAGCCGGCGTAACTGGTGAATGCCCAGCGCCGCGGCAATGTCGGTCATGTTGTTCTTGTAGCCGGCCTCGACGACTTCGTAGAACCACGATCCAGAATCGGCGTAGCGCTTCCATGCGTCCTTGCTCATGCCGTGGAGAGACAAGAGACGCATCTCGCCGGCTAATTGCTGATCGGCGGTCGTGATCATGCCGCCTTCCCCGGTGGTCATGTTTTTATTTGCGTAGAACGAGAACGCTGTCGCCCGCCGCAGGTCAGGATCGGGACAGCCGGAGGTGAGATCATCGGAACCGATCTGTTTGCCGTGATAAGTGGCACCCACCGCGTGTGCGGCGTCTTCGATGACCGCGAGTCCGTGTAGCGCGGCAACCTCATAAATCGCGTCGAGGTCGCACGCCTGACCGGCATAATGCACCGGCATGATTGCGCGAGTATGACGGGTGATCGATTTCTCTACCGCGACAGGATCGATTTGAAAATCAGAGCCGATGTCTACCAGGACGGGAGTGGCGCCGAGGTGGACTACTACATTGGCGGTAGCGCAGAAGGTTAGAGTGGGCACAATGACTTCATTGCCTGGTCCAATCCCCAACGCGGCCAGTGCCGTATGCAGCCCGGCAGTGCATGAGTTAACTCCGAGGGCATTACTGGCAGCCGTGTAGGCGCCGAAGTCAGCTTCGAAGCGCTTTACTTTGGGGCCGGTAGTTACCCATCCGGATCGTAGCGTGTCGACAACCTCCGCGATCTCGTCCTCGCCGATGGAAGGCAACGCGAACGGAAGTACCTTTTCGCGTCCCGGCGCCTCGCTTTGTATCTGTGTTTGCATTTGGTTTTTTCCTTGAAGGTTTGTCTGGAGAGAGTTGATCAGTAGGGGGTGATGCTGGAACTGTTAGAGCAGTCGCCGCAAAGAAATAGAAGATCCGACTATGCGAAATCCGCATTTCTGGAAGAGGCCCAGGCAGGGGATGTTGCGTACTTGCGTTCCGCTATCGACGATTTCACAGCCCTGTTCCTTGAACCAATCGAGTGCGGCCATCAGAGTGGCGTAGGCGATACCACGACCGCGCGCGGCTTCGGCGGAGGCGGCCATCACCACTGTGCCTACCATTCGGCCCAGTTCCTTGCGAGTGTCATGTTGTAGCACGCACGTCATGAAGCCGAGCAGACCCGTGTCGTCTTCAGCCAGTATCACCGCATCAGCAGCTTTGCCGGCGCACGAGTTTCGCAGCCACGTGGCGTGCAGTTCGCCGGCGCGATCAGGGCTAATAAACGGATCGGCATGAAAGCGGTCGTAGATGAAAGCGGTACGGGCCAAGTCCGCTACGCGCTCAGCATCGTCAGGAGTTGCCGGCCGGATCTGGAAATCATGAGGCCGTTCTATGGACTTGTGACTGGTAAGGTCAAGCGCAATGGTGAGAATGCCATCGACAGTGATAAAGCCCGCTTTCTCTAATACGTGCAAAGCGGAAAGATCCGACGCGTCGACGCGCGCGCTCAAATGCCAGACGCCGCGATCGTGTGCTTCCAGGAGGACTTGCTCTATCAGCATCTCCTTAACCGGTAGCTGTTCATCGTAGTTTCCTTCGGCAATCAGATAGTCAACGCGAGCGGCTCGCATGCCGAGCTGGTCGCTATCCCATGGCAGCATAGTGAGACACGCGAACCCTCGCGCCTGTCTTTGTCGTAGTGCCACCAACGTGGCGCCGTCTTCATTTCCGAGCGCGCCCTGGACACGCTCGCAGGTGAACCTGAGGAGTCCAGCCTGGGGCCAACGGTCATGCCGCGCCAGTGGTTTGAAGGGCCAGTCTGCGAGCAGGGGTGCAATGTGCACCCAATTGTTTGGTGTATAAGAGCGGACTAAACAGTTATTCATCTAAACATCCTCCGAACCTTGATTGATATAAATGTCCTGACTCGCGAGCACATAAGGAATGGTTTGCCACAAAATTCTTAAATCCAGGAGCAACGACTGCTGGCCAACGTATTCAAGGTCGATCTGCGTGCGCTCTGCCCAGGGGATCGCGTTGCGGCCATTGATCTGGGCGAGCCCGGTGATGCCCGGCTTCACTACGCTACGGCCCCACTCGGCGTCGCTGTAGAAGCGGGCCTGATCCACTTGATCGGGTCGCGGTCCGACCAGGCTCATCTGGCCGGTCAGGACGTTGATAAGTTGGGGCAGTTCATCCAGGCTGGTGCGGCGCAGGAAGCGTCCGACGCGCGTCACGCGCGCATCGGCAGGCGAGTTGAAAGTAGAGCCGTCGGCGTTACGAATGTCGGGCGCATCCACGATCATCGTTCGAAACTTGTAAAGAGTGAATGCCACGGCGCCACGGGCGAGACGTTCTTGCCTGAACAGAACCGATCCCGACGAGTCGAGGTAGATCGCGATTGCGACCAGCGCCATTAGCGGGCTGAATAGACCGAGGAATATTGACGAGACGACTATGTCGATGGCCCGCTTAGCAGCCGTGTGCCACATTGTCATAATGAGTTTTCCTGGCCATAGGCGCGCCGCAGAGATGCCACGCGCGGGCCGGTGGTGGTAACGACCGGTACCGGTGCGGACTGCAGCAGTTTGAGATATTGCGCGCGGTAGGCATCGAGCATCCGAGTCTCGGTGTAGTGCCTGGCGAACATTTCTTTCGCCTTCGTAGATTTCAAGAGGCGAAGGGAGGAATTGCGAAGAAACTTGGTAACCGCTTTGGCTAGAGCTTCGGGGTTCTTGGCAGGCACAAGCAACGCCGCTCGTCCATGGTGAGTCGCCTCAACATTGCTGCCAATGGTGGTCGTGACTATTGGCTTACCAGCCGCCATTGCCTCGAGCAAAGCGATTGATAAACCTTCATGCAGTGTCGGAAGAATGACGACATCGCTTGCCAACAGCAAGTCTCCGATATCGCGGCGAAAACCGAGAAAGCGGACTTGTTCGCGAAGGCCTAAGTCTTCCGCGAGTTGTTTCAGGTGGGCTTCGAGCAGGCCAGTACCGGCAAACACAATCTTGAAGCGAACGTTGGCGTCGGCGGACATCAAGTTAGCCGCTTGGAGCAGATATTCGAGGCCTTTCTGATCGGCCAGCCTGCCTGTCGATAACAGCATTGCAGTCCCCGGATCGATGCGGAGTTCCTTCCTGCAGGTTTCGCGATCGCGATCGGCCTTCACGCGCTCCGGTGAAATGCCGTTCGGGATAGCGACAACTTTGCTTGCGTTGCCGATTCCCAGCTGCAGCGCCCACCGGCGGTGATATTCACTGACCGTGACAATACGATCACAGGCGTAGGCGGCGATGCGTTCCAGCAGTGCGTAAGTGCGCAACGCTTTGCGCGACGACTCTTCGTGGAATGCAAAACCGTGAACCGTGTGAATAATGCCGCGGATGCCTGCGGCTTTCGCGGCTAATCTGCCGACGAAGCCCGCCTTGGAGGTGTGGGTATGGACGATGTCGTAATCGCTGCGTCGCAGAAACCGCCATAGCCGAAACAGACCCTTTAGGTCGCGCAACGGGCTGATCTCGCGCCGAATCACGTCGAGATTGATCACGCCAATCTTGTGATCCCGAAACATGCGGACGCAGGCCGGGTCAGTAGCGAGTACATCAACCTCCCAGCCCATCTCCTGGGCGATCTCGGCCAGGCGCTGAATAATGACCGCACCACCGCCAAACTTCGAATCGCCCACGATGTGCAGCAACCTCACAGCCCGGCCCTTTGAACTTGTGGATATGGAATCAGTCTTTTTCATATGGAAGCCTCAGCCCGGTTAAGCGCGTGCGTTTTTGGATTGACGAGTTGTTGCGCAGCAAAAGCTTCGGAGCGGCCGCGAGATGGTTTGGTCCATAACGGCATCCAGCCGAGCGCGAGCAACAGCCACAAGTGGCGCCAGTGGAGTGTGTCGATGGTGAGACTATTGAGCAGCGTGCCGCAGAGCGCGGCGGCGACTAACGCAAACAACGAGCGCTGTATCAGGTTGGCAGCCTTCTGTGACAACACCAGCGAACGTATTAAGGTAGCCAAAGCAAACGCGGTGAGAGTGAGAAAGCCAATCACGCCGTTTTCGGAAAACGTTCGTAAATAGAGATTGTGAGTTGCGTAATCAAGCGTTAGAAACGACTGGCCCGGCCCGACTCCGAGCGGATTGTTGAGGCCAAGCCGCAACGCCGCAATGAAATTGGCAAAACGGTCGGCGTCATAAGCCTGCATTTCAGTGCGATATGACAGGACTTCGCTGATTTGCGGAATCGTCATCGCGTAAGCGAATGCGCCAGCGATAATACCGGCAAAAATGGCGAAATAAATCAGGTTGCGTCGTGACGAGCTGACGCCGCGCTTCGAGATGGAGGTGAGCAAGATGAAGAGGAGCAGCGTAACCACGTAGTTCATCCAAGCGGCGCGTGAATAACACAACAGCACGCCGACAGAAGCGACCAGACACGATGCAAACCAGGAAACTCTGCGCCAGGGGGCTCGGTCCAGCAGAGTGCGGTAGAGCGCATAGACAGCGACGACTACCAGATACGGCGCAAAGACGTTCGGGTCTTTGAAGAAGCCCTTGATGCGATCGTAGAAGAGTACCCATTCGCCAAACGGCCCCAGATGGAAGTAGCAAAGAATCGCTATTAACGCAGAGACGACTCCACCCGTGGTGAAGGCGAGCATCACCGCGCGCGAACCTCGCTCCTCGTATTTCGTTAGTATGCCGACGACGAACATCCACGAGACAAGCATGAACAACGTAATGGCAAAGTAGAGCGCGCCTACTGCCGAATCGATCGCGTAGCAAAGCGAAGCAAGGTTCGCCAGCACGAAGAGCCCGAGCAACATGAAAGGCAATGTTAGTTTTCTGGACCAACGCAGATTTCCAGTGAAGAGTCCAACTACGAACAGCAACACGATAGCTATGTCGCTGGGCGATGGCTCAAACACGGCGAGCACGCCGAGGGCCACGGCAACCCAGACGAATACCAGATAAGGTGAATACGACCGTTTGCTTGCCATGATCCGTGGTTCGACCGCAAAGCGTGGCGGATAGGGCATCGCAAAGAAGTTCTGATTGGCTGTGGTGCTGATTGACATGACATTCAACTCAGAGACAGAAGTCCGCGCAGAGTGAGCAGGGGTCCTTGAGCCTTCCCTGACGGTTGGGTTTCTAACCGCTTCTGATTTTTCAGTTGCGACAATACGCTGGCGCCCAGAATGATCGTGCCCAGCAACTCAGCGACGACAAGTCCACCGGCTGCTCCCCACAGGCCAGACAGTCGCGTGGTCTCAACGCCAGCGGTTAAAAGGAAGAGGACTACGGCGAGTTGTGCCCAGAAGACGCGATCGGGCCGCTCGAGCGAACGCAAAGCGTTGGACAATACAACCATTGACCCATCCAGGAGCGGAATCAACAGCAGCAGCCGGAGAAGGTTGGCTTGGGAATCGTAGTGGCCGCCATAAATCAGGTGCACTAATTTCCCACCAAAAGCGCCGATGACCAGCGAATAGATACAGCCTCCAGCGGCAAACAGAACCAGCGACGTTCGCAACAGCTTCTTGAATTGTTGCGGGCTGCGCGCTCTTAACGACATCGCCGGCAGCAGCAGTGATCCCAGGGCCGCATTGGCTTGCAGCAGCGGCAGTACCAGATTCGATAGAGCTTTGAACGCGCCCGTCGCTTCGAAATTTACTAATACTGACAGCACCACGAAGAAGAGATTGAGCGGTACCCACATCAGCACTGACGTTGCGGAAGCCCAACGTCCGTACCGCCAGTGATCCGTTACCACCGACATCTGCGTAAAACTTTCTTCTCCCTCGGGCAGTGCGCGGCGTATCCGGCTCATGAGCCAAAGTCCCGTAATCGCGCCGGACACGCTCACGGTGACCATGGCAGAGACGATCGAGACGAGATGTAAAGTGGCTAATCCAATTAGAGCAACCAGGAACAGAACTAAGTAACCACCACTCGCAATCGCTGCCAGGCGCGGTTGGAAGCGCACATAGGCAGCACGCCTGCTAAACCACATCAGCAGCGAAAACGGTGTGGCCAATGCCAGGCCGAAAAGCGCCTGGGACAAGGGTCTGGCGCCATTGAAGCGCAGGACGAGGCCCGCAATAATCAGCAATAGACTGCCTACGGCCGTTAGCGCCCAGTGTCCGCGCAGCAGCGCGCCGAAATAACTTCGCGGCTGATCGACATATTTGCCGGGGCCGAAAACAAGCAGTGGCTCAGTCAGCAGCGCCGTGTGAAAGGCACCGATGAAAAGGAAACAGGAGTAAGCGACTGCAAACGCACCATACTCATCGGGTCTCAGCCAGCGCGCCAGCAGCACGTTCAAGAGCACGTTAGCCAGCGCGAACAGACCTTGATCAGCGATAGCCCAGGCGCCCTGCCTCATCCACTTTTTGTTTTGCTCTTTACTGGTCATCGATATTTATTTTGTGAGCGACGCAAAACGAGGACTGTCATAGCCATAAGCCTTGTTGTCGTGGCCCTGGTAGTAGTAGTCATCGTCATGTTGCTTCACGTTATTGAGCACAACGCCGAAGATGCGCGCGCCAACACCACGCAAAAGTTGCCGCGTGCGGCGAACTAGTTCGCGTGTGGATTGGCCGCCGTGAACCACCAGAATCACGCCGTCAACCAGCGAAGCCAGCCAGACACCATCGGTAACGCTAGTGATTGGTGGCGAGTCGATGACAATGTGATCGAAGTGCGAAGTTAGAGTCTGAAGCAGTTGCTTCATCTGACTCGAACCAAGCAGTTCCGCCGGGTTTGGTGGGATTGGACCGGATGTCAACAGATGCAGGCCGCTGTCCGGTTCAAGCTCGATCAGAGCCAGAATGTCCTGCTCGTTCACATCACGTGAGAGCACGGTACTCAAACCTGCGGGGTTGGAAACATTGAAAACGTTGTGGACCATCGGGCAGCGCAGGTCGGCGTCAATCAGCAAAACTCGGGCTCCGGTTTGGGCCAGGCTGACTGCCGTGTTCACCGCAGTGGTGGTCTTGCCCTCGCCCGCCTTGGCAGAAGTAATCAGCAGGGTCCTGGGGGCGTGACCGGCCGTCGAGAGCAGGATCGAAGTGCGCAACTGCTTGTAAGCTTCGGCGAGCGTCGAGCGCGGTTGGGTATTGATCAGCAATTCAGGACGAACCAACGCGCCTTCCTTCAAAGACTTGCTGCTGCTCCGGAACAGCTTACGCCGGCCAAACCCGCCAATACTGGGGATGGTGGCGAGAGCCGGGAGCCCAAGCATGCGCTCGACGTCGGCCGCGGAGCGCACGGTGTTATCGAAATAGTCGAGAAAGATCGCCAGACAGATGCCGAATGCGATTGAAATTACCAGGGCCAGCGCGACGCCCAGCAATCTTTGCGGACCGACAGGACGGCGTGGCGCTATCGCGTAATCGACAATGTTGATGTTGTTTGGAGTACCGGCCAAGGCGACGTCATTTTCTTTTGCTCGTTGCAGCAAACCATCAAGGAGGTTCTTGTTGGTTTCAATTTCCTGTTGGATGATTCGGTAGTTCACCGCTGCTTCGTTTTGCGTGAGCGTCTCGCCACGCTGCTGGTTGAATGTAGTGCGCAAAGCATTTTCGCGCATGAGCGACTGTTCATAGCGGGTCTTCAAGTTAGTGATCACGACGGAGCTCGCGCCGCGCTTCATTTCATCGATCCTGGACTGGACCGTGGCAATTTGCTGGCTCGTTTCTTTTACTTCCGACCACTCCTCGGTGTTTTCGACCAGCAGTTGCGCGCGCTTCTGTTGCAGGTCAGTCAGTTTCTGTTCCACGTCGTCGATGTTTTTGGCGTTCTCCTGCGCCAGCGCGGCGGCGGCGCCTGGCGCTTGGGCGGCGTGGTAGGCAGCTTCGTTCAGCTTGCGATCGTTTTCGGCTTCGAGTAGTTGTTTGTTAAGACCGACCAAACGATCCACTACGGTGTTCTGCGTGGGCTCCAGCGAGAGAATCTGATTGCTGTTGCCATAGCTGATTAATTTTTGTTCGCCTTCGCGAATCTGCGACTGCAATTCGGCGATGCGTTTGTCAAGGAAGTCGCCCGACGACAGGCTGGTTTTGGTTTTCTTTTCCAGATTAGCTGCGGCAAACGTGTCGGCGATAACGTTTACTATTTTGGCGGCCAGGCGGGGATCGCCGCTGGTATAGCTGATCTCTATCAAGCGCGTCTCTTTTGTTTGCAAGCGCGTTTCTTTCACGGGTTCGACTTTGAGATCGCGCTGCAAAGTATCGACGTAAGGCGCCAGTCGGTCGGCTTCGTCAGACTCTTCGCGGCCTTTCATAGCAGCAGTTTGAATTTCGTTCGCCATCTGGCCGGCAGATTGTTCGGGAGCAGTGCCGCCGAGTCCTATCACGGTCTCGAGGTTCTTCCAGAGCGGGCGGCGATTCATCTTGGCAATGAACGTATAGTTGTGTTCGAGGTCGAGTGATTTCACGGCTCGGCGCAGTAAGCCCTGGCCGGCAAGAATTTGAAGTTGTGTGTTGAAGTAGGCGGGATCATTCACCTGGTTGCTAACCACGATAGAGTTGTTCTTGGAGCTCACCAGCGGGTTGGCGGTTTCCAGATCGACTTGCACGCGCGCGGTCGCTTCATAAACGTTATGGCGTCGTAGCATCATCACGGTCGCGAGCGTGGTGACCAGTATTGCCAGGCCCGTAACGAGCCAGAGGCGCTTGCGCACAGCCTTCCAGTAATCGCGTAGATGCGCCCGACGGTCTTCCGCCTCGATTGGCAGAGCCGGATAGTGGCCGGAAAAGGGCTCGGCCAGCATCTCTGGTTCGCGCAGAGCGAGAGCGTTTTCTATAGTCTCTTTCATGATTAGCTTTCCTTCTTCCTGGTGATGGGAGGGGACAAGTGCTCGTTACAGAACCGAGCGGTTTCTGCTCGGCGAAATGGTGGACGAGGACGGCGTTAACGGATCACTCTTAACGGCAGGCCCGAAGCTCCGGGTATCACGGCATTAATAAGGCTGTGGAGCAGGCGCTTCCCGGTGGAAGTCGGCACTTCGACTATGTCGTTCGCCTTGAGTTCAACGTCTTCGGATTTGCGCTTGCTAATTGCGTTTAGGTCCACGACGATCTCAGTTTTGGTTGTGCTGCCGGGCAACTGGCGCAAGATTCGTATGCTTTCTTTCTTCGCGTCCGACATTGTGCCGCCGGCCATCGCCACGGCCTGGGAAACGGTGATTCTCTCTTTCAGGGAAATGCTGGTCGGGTGGAAGACATTGCCAACGACGAACACCTGTTGCGCTTCGGGAAGAGTAATAATATCGCCTGAGCGAACGTAGGGGTTCGCCTCTGCGTCAGCCTTAAGTGTGTTGTTTAGGTCGTAAGACTCAAAGCCGCTTGCATCGGCCGCCACGCCGGCGGCGCCTGCACCGCAAGGCGAGATTTCAGAGCTATGAGCTACCAGAATGCGCTGCCCGGCGCGCTCGGTTGGACCACCGGCGAGTGAAACCAGTTCGAGCAGCCGCACTCGTCGTTGCAGTTGAAACTGTCCCGGCTTGTCCACCGCTCCTATCACCGCGACGGGCTTTGAGCTGTAGTCCTTGACAAAGACATCAACATGCGGGTGGCGCTGGTATTTAAGATAAAGCGCTGCGACCTCTGCGGCCAACTCGGATTCCGTGCGGCAACCCGCGACGATATCACTCTCAATAATCGGCATCCGAATCATGCCGCGATTATCGACACGCACCGCGTCGCGCGAGAGTTGCGGTCGGTTGTACACGCGCACCTCGAGCACGTCTCCGGCGCCGATGCGATAAAGGTCAGCCGGGGAAGCGCTGGTAGCCGGTTGGTCGTTCGCATTTGGTCTTACTTCCTGCGCTCGCGCTTGAAAGGGATTCAGCAGCACGAGCAGCGCGATGAGTCCCACTGAATTGAGTACCGCGGGCACAAAATATTTATAGCAACGGACAATCCAAACAATTCTTTCCGACCCCGGTTTGGGCGATGCTGGAAAGCACATTGCGCTTCCCCGGAGCGGTCCACGCTGGTGAAAGAGTTGAGCTATGGACATTTCGCCGCGCTTCGGTTCAGGAAAGAAGCGCGTGTTGATTGGTTTCAGGCAAATTGTTTTCAGAGTTTTCATGGCAGTAGTTCGTCCCGGTTGTAGGGGCTATCAGTGATTGAATGGTGACGGTCCAACCAGGCAGCGACGCCGCCAGGGCTGGAAACTTCGCCACGCATGAGGGCAAGGACCAGATCGTGAGTTACGACGGTGTTGAACCCTGCAGTGTAGGTGAGTTGTTCGCGCTGGCCGCCGAGCTTGACGAGAAACGGAATGCGGTGGTCCATCTTGCCACCTGACGCGGCTTCATCTTCACGCGTCCAGAACGGTCCCCGGCTCCACATTTCCGTGCGCCACCAATGGTCGGCGCTGATGATGACCGTAGTCTGTTCCCAGACGCCGGCGCTTTCCATCGCAGTGCGCAATTCACCAATGGTGCGATCTACCAGTTCGAGGTTGTCGATGTAGCCGTTCTTGCTCTCAAGTGAAAAATCATTCTTTGCCCGGTCGTAAATCCCTGGCGGATGCGGCGCCGGAGAATGAACAAAGACGAGATCCAGGTCAGGATCTATTGCCGCTTTCAAGGCCGACTCGAGCACGCGCTTGTAACGCACCGTGTATTTCTCGCGCTCGCCCGTCGTCACTATGCGGTTGAGGAAGTCCACGCGTTGGATACCGGGGATCGTGGCCTGCTGCACCAGCGGAACCGAGCTAATCAAGCCTTCGGCCTGGAGGAACATGCTCGCTTTCAGAGTGATCTCATTATTGTTCTTCTCTTTGACCTCATCACATTTTAAAAGGCTGCCGCCGATGACTTCACAGTATGGGTGGGACCAGCCGGCTAGTCCGGCGTTGAAGCCGAGCAGGCGCGCTTCGGAGAAAACGTTTGGTTGCGTACTCCAGCCAACTGCGTTTTGTTCACCATCAAATCTGATCATTAATTCATCAGCTCGAATAGGTGTTACTTTCGCAACCAACTTGCCGGTGATTAGCGCCGGCATCGACATATATGTGAGCGGCGCAGGTGGATAAGCATTGACCGCATAAACTGATTGGCTGCGGAGGCGATCCAGCTGCGGCAGCTCGACACTGTCGGGCCGTTCGCTAAAGCTCATGCGCTGGTCCATCTCGTCGAAGATGATCCATAGTACGCGGGTCGCCGGTCTTTTACGGGAGACGGGCGCAGCGCTCGCCGGCTTGCCGGCGGCATAGACAACGCCGGCGTTGCGAGTGAGTTTCCAAACCGACTGCGAAAAGGTAACGATGACGAAGGGCAGCAAAGCGAGAATGACGGAGGGAGCCCAGCGGATTACGCGCTCACGCGCCTTCACCACAGCAAGAACCAAAAATGCAGTGAGACCTACACCGGTGAACCAGGCTACATTCCTTCCCAGGAGGGTTGAGAAGTTCACCGTTGACATTGTCAGGATGAGCAATGCAATGCTGTTTAGGACGGTCAGAACTGCAAGCACGAACGACCAACGCGCGAGTTTCTTCAACAGAGTATTGCGGCTGCGCCTGACGATTGTGATGGCGGCGAAGAGCGCGGTAGCAAGCAGCACCACGTCCGCAATGATGCTGACGTAAGCTATAGGGAATTCAGTGAAGTAAGAGCCGGCCCCGCTGAGCAGTTTGCCCCAGACTTTGAGGAAACAGATATTTGCCAGCGAAAGGCTTATTGCTGCGTCTCGAAGCATTCGATTACCGCCTCCTTCTTCTTCATGAGGTAAAGCCAGCGACTGGTTTGATCCAGACGCTCGCAACAGACCAGGTCGAAATACTTACAGCACGTCTGCTCAAACAATTCTTTTGTCAGGTAGGTATATAGATGATCGGCGCCACGCGTGATGCGCTGGAACATCGGGTCGTCCGGTGCGACAAACTCGATCACGAGCGCGTCCGTAGTCAGTTCCGCAGCCAGGCTTATGACTTCAGCCAGGGGAATTCGCTCGCTGACTAACAGGTGATGAATTACACCGAGCATCAGCACGGCATCGAACTGCCCGCGTGCCCGCTCGAGAAACGACGCGCATTCGGCATTACGCCAGCCAATCCCAGGCGTAGGGCGCGCGAGGTTGACGACTAAAGGCAGAATATCGAGGCTCTCGGCATTGGCCTGACGCCAAACTTCGCCGACGACGACCGGGTCATAATCAACAGCAACGACGCTTGCGCCCGCTCGCGCGGCGATGGCGCTGAAGTGGCCGGTGTTGCAGCCGACATCCAAAACGTTTTTTGGCTGCTGCTCGCGCATCACCTCGCTAACGAACGCCTGCTTTAGTGGAAAGTAATCTTGCGAATAGTCGTTTTTGTCCATGTAATCGGACCAGGGCGAAGTGCGGCCCGCGCGCGGCGCTGTAGCGGCAAGCTTGCGGCGCATGCTATGGAGCACGCGACGGAGGATGAACCTGGCTTTGGCCGGGTCGCTTAACTTCTGCTTCTGGTAGATCTTCGGATTCACTATTCCTTCTTTAGCGGACAGCCACGCCGGAATTGACACCAGCGTCAAGAACGGCGGCCGTAGTTTTTGCAGCGGACTCAAAAGGCGAAGTACTTCTTCGGGCTCGAGACCGTCACGATGCGTGGTGAGCAGATCTGCCAGACTGAATCCAAAGTGCTTGTTGACTAACAATGGCAACAGAAACGTGCGGACAAACTGCGCAAACGGCAACCAGGTAGGATCGTCCGCATTGCGCGGTTCGAATGAAAGCAGATCCACGAACACTGGTTGCGGACCGCGGAACAGCACGTTGTAAGGGGAAGCGTCTTTCAGTCCCAAGCCGTCGTCGAGCAGCTTTTCGGCGAAATCGAGCGTGAGGGCGGCGGCAGCGTGCAACATTTCCGCAGGCCACTCATAGGGAAAGCTGGGAAACGAAACTCGGTCATGCTCGACGATGGTCGCGCCTTGCGACTGCTCGTAAACATGGCGTAGTTCTTCGTGCTCCAGGACCTCGGTGACGGCCGTAAGGTCAAGGAACCGTGTGCTCACGAGCTTTTGTGACTCGAGGAACTGCGCGGATGCAGCCGAGTTGAGAAAGGCTTGCAAGTCGGAAAGCCCGGCGCGGTTAACGACGCGGATGACGCGATTGTTAACCAGGCAGACGTGGCCATTTGGATCTCGTAGAGAAGTTGCCATTTGGGATTTTGGGGATTCAGTCTCTCGGGGAAATGGATTTTGCGGCGGAAGCATCGTGGGCGTTCTTTTGCTGCTCGTCGCGCTCGGGCCGAATCTTGGCGATGGCCCAATGCCTGATCTTCGTGAAGAAGAATGTTCCGCCAAAGAAAATTGCGAGCAGTAACTGCCAGATAAGCATTCCCGAGCCGGGGTCAGCGTAAAGCATATGTAATCTCCTGAACTGTCGTTGATATTGATTGAAGAAGTTATCGGTTGGGGCAAACTGGGAGTTTGGGTTAGAAAGCCTGGGAATATCGCCCGTTTCCAGTTAAATCAAACGCTATTTGCGTTCTTGGGAGTAAGGAGTGCACTCATTGTGCCAAAGCAGGAATCAACACGCGCAGGCAATGAAAGGAGAATAAACGCGGGAAAATGATTTCAGTTAACTCAGGGTGGCAGTAGTTACGATTACCGTTTCAGTGAGGGAGGAGCGGTGAGAAGAAGAGGTCAGAGTGTGATTGGAGGTTCCGTTTGGAGGAATTGCCTATTCTGCTCACCCCACCGATACGAGGACTCTTTAGCCTCGTTGCACAATGTCGAATACAAGCTCACAATGCCTTCAGAGTTTTCTACTAAAGCCATTTCAGATCGAGTCTGTCGGTTGCAGCCCGGAAGCTATCCGCAGATTACAAAGACACCCAGATCCGTTATGAATCACAATAATGAAGGTGCTGAATCCTATGAAGGTCCCCGTTTCTACTCACAAATTGATTCCTGGTTTACTCGTCTTGCTCGGTATAGGTTTGTTTGTTCCACAAGCGGCTTTCGCTCAGAAGGAAAAGCTGGGCATTGTGAGTTACACGCCACCTAACGGTTGGAATAAAACACCCAAGGAAAACGTGGTGGCGTTTAGTACCCTCAACGCAACCACCGGCGCCTTCTGCATCATTACCCTTTACGGCGCGACGCCGAGTGCCGGCAATCCGCAAAGTGATTTTATTAAGGAGTGGAATAACCTGGTTGTTCAGACGTTGCAGGCGGAAGCAAATCCAAAAACGGAAACTGAAGCGGCGGACGGATGGACCATAACTGCGGGCGGGACAGCAGTCGAATTCCAGGGCGGCAAGGCTCTGGCCTTTCTGACCGTCTTTA